>JBGCFK010000208.1:0-6548 GCA_045106875.1 Paracoccaceae bacterium
TGGCAATCCGTCGACTGACAGCGCCATCCGCCGGCTTCAGCAACAGGGCTGCGAGCGGATCCTGTTCTTCTCGCTCTACCCCCACTACGCCGCCGCAACAACGGGCACGGCAAACGATAAAGCCTTCCAGACATTGCAGAAACTGCGCTTTCAGCCTTCGGTTCGGACAGTGCCATCCTACCATGACAACCCGCACTACATCAGCGCATTGTGCCAGTCTGTCGAGCAGGCCTATGCAGAAATGGACGAACGGCCTACTGCGCTGGTGACCTCGTATCACGGGCTGCCCAAAAGCTATTTCATGAAGGGCGATCCTTATCACTGCCACTGCCAGAAGACCTCGCGTCTGATGCGCGAGGCGTTGGGCTGGGACAAGTCCGAAGTCCACACCACCTTCCAGTCCCGCTTCGGCCCGGAGGAGTGGTTGACGCCCTACACGGTCGAGTATGTCGCCAAGCTGGCCAAGGAAGGGCACAAGCGCATCGCGATCATGGCGCCCGGTTTCTCCTCCGATTGCGTTGAGACGCTTGAGGAGATCAACGAGGAAATCAAGGAAGCGTTCGAGCACGCGGGCGGCGAGCATTTCCACTACATCCCATGCCTCAACGATGCCGACGCGCATATCGACATGATCGAGAACATCGTGCTGAATGAAACAAGGGGCTGGCTTGGCTGACGCGCGACTTGCCGGGATTCCACCCGCATGGCAAGCGTTGGGCACCTGTACCGCAAGTGTATGTCATGCGTATGTACGGCAAGTCGGCTCGGAATATTACCGGTTCGTTTTCAGTTCTTGCGCTTTCAGCAAAAGCCGCGCAACGCGCGAGGCAATAGGTCTGGTTGCAGATGTGCCTCATAACGAGACATCTCCGACCGATCGGTCATTTGCGCAACACCGGCGCTCATCCAATTCCTAGGGCGCGCGCCATGACCCGTGCCAGTTATCGTCAGCAAGATAGAGCGCGCGTCTGTGCTCTTTCTCGCCCAGATACACAACATCGATCGCTTGGGCGCGCGCCGTGAGGACGGCAAATCGATCCGCATTTGCACCGGGCTCGAACGCATCCGGCGTGTCAATCTCCTGCCCCGGCAGAGGCACGACCCCATAGACGCCCCGCGCGCCCTGCGGCACGCGCTGCCAGACCTGCGCAGCACCGGCGCCCTTCATGATCTCGACCCGTGAGCGGACCCGGATCTGGAGCCGGGTCTCAGAGTCCCAGACCAGTAGCGTCGCCATCGGGTCCCGAGCAAGCTCGCCAATCTTGGCCGTGGCCGTGTCGGTGTGGACCTCAAGCACCGCATCCACACGAGCGGCAGCACGCAGGACAACGACCCGCGCTTCTGCACCGCCTTTCAGCCCTGCCGTTGCCAACACCGGATGGCGCGCAGGGGCATCGCGCTCGGCCACGCCGCGCTCGAGCACGCTCCACACCCGGTCATGCAGGTCTTCCAGATCGTCAAACCAATCAGCCATGGCGCCTGATCTCTCAGCACAAAGCGCGGGTCAAGATTGACGTGCGGGCTCGATTCGTCGCATGTGCCTCTCATGGATATCGTACGCACGGTAGAAGACCTGCGCGCGCGGGTGCGGGCATGGCGGGCCGAGGGCCTGAAAACAGCAGTTGTGCCGACCATGGGCGGACTGCACGAGGGGCATCTGAGTCTCGTGCACCAAGGCCTGACGCATGCCGACCGTGTTGTGGCAACGCTGTTCGTGAACCCCACACAGTTCGGTGCGGGCGAGGATCTCGATTCCTACCCGCGCGACGAGGCCCGCGATGCGGCCATGCTGCAAAGCGCGGGCTGCGCGCTGCTGTTCGCGCCGCCGCTCGAGGTCATGTATCCCGGCGGTTTCTCCACGCGCGTCGTCGTCGATGGGCTGACCGATGCCCTATGCGGCGCTGCGCGGCCCGGGCATTTCGATGGCGTCAGCCAGGTGGTCGCCAAGCTGCTGAATCAGGCGCAGGCGGACATTGCCGTGTTCGGGCAGAAAGACTGGCAGCAGATCGCCGTGGTCACTCGGATGGCGCGCGATCTGGACATCCCCACGCAGATTGTCGGAGCGCCCACGGTGCGCGAGGCGGACGGTCTCGCCATGTCCTCCCGCAATCGCTATCTGACACCAAAGGAACGGGCGATTGCGCCAAAACTCTATCAGGCGATGCAGGATACAGCCGCCCGGATTGTCGGCGGTGAAGCTCCGGAAGCCGCCTGCAAGAATGGTGAACGCGCACTCCTTTCCGCCGGGTTCCTGGCGGTAGATTACCTGGAAGTGCGCACCGCCTTGGACTTGCACCCAGTCCCCCGGTTTGACCCCGCAATTGCCAGCAGGATCTTCGGTGCCGCCCATCTGGGCCGCGCACGGCTGATCGACAACATGAGCGTCACATGAAACCAACCCTCGACTATCCACCTGTCTGGCTGATCGCATTCATGGGTCTGGCCTGGGGGATTGCTCAGGTGCATGCCCCCTTTGGCGACACCCTGCTCTGGCCAGGACGATTGCTGATCGGCGCAGGCATTGCGCTCGCGATATGGGCGGCCCTCGCGTTTCGACATGCGCGCACGACAATCGTACCGCATGCACCGCCAAAAGCCCTGGTGGACACAGGACCATTTCGCTACTCGCGCAATCCGATATATCTGGCGGATCTCGTGATCCTTGCGGGCTGGTGTGTGAGCCTCGGCGCGCCATTGGGCCTGCCCCTGATCTTGCCATTCTGGTGGGTACTGACCCGGCGTTTCATCGAGCCCGAGGAAGCGCGGCTCACCAAACATCTCGGCACGCCCTATGTCGAGTTTTGCGAACGGGTCAGGCGCTGGCTCTGAAGCAGCCCTTGAAGGGCTTGGCGTCCCGCTGAAGGGTTTGGCGTCCCGGCTTGCGAAGAATTGGCGGTGGATGAAGCATGGCCGGGTTACCGACGGATGATATGCTGGTCTATGATGGCGCGTGCCCGGTTTGCCGACAATACGTGGCATGGGCCTCGCTGCGCGAGGCTTACCCTGAGATCAGGCTGATAGATGCGCGTACCGAGCCCGACCTTGTTGCGGCACTCAGAACCCGGAACATCGAGATCAACGATACTTATATGCTGCAGTTGGACGGGGAACGCTATCTGGGCGCCGCGGCGATGGCGCGCATAAGTGCGTTGATGGAACCCGAAACGCTGGTGCAACGGGTTCTGAAGCAGGTCACCCGGTCAGAGCGGCTGATGCGGCCGGTATATCCATGGCTGGTGCGCGCCCGCAAAGCTCTCCTTTGGCTCATCGGGCGCGATCAGATCCGATAGCGCGCCGCGGGGCGCGGAAGCGGCCATCTGACGGCCCAACGGGTCGGCAGGCGAGCACAGCGAGCAGTCGCGTCAGCGACATGGCCGCGTGATGTCGGGGCTCTCAGCCGTTCTTGGTACGGTAGATCATGCGCCGGACCGAGCCCGTCCGCGACCTCATCAGGATCGTCTCTGTCTCAAGATACCCCCCGACGCGTCTTGCACCTTGCAGAATCGAGCCGTCTGTCACGCCCGTTGCCGCGAAAATCACATCGCTCTTGCACATCTCGTCACGCGTGTACTTGGCGTCGAGATCTTCGATGCCTGCCTTGCGCGCACGTCCGATCTCGTCGTCATTGCGGAACGTCAGGCGTCCCTGGATCTGGCCGCCCATGCATTTCAAGGCCGCCGCGGCCAGCACACCTTCAGGTGCCCCGCCCGAGCCCATATACATGTCGATGCCTGTCTGCTCGGGCTCGGCGCAGTGCATGACGCCTGCAACGTCGCCATCGGTGATCAGGCGGATCGCAGCCCCAGTGGCCCGAACCTCTTCGATCATCTGCTTGTGGCGTGGACGCTCGAGAATACAGACGGTTACGCCGTTCGATCCGCAGCCCTTGGCCTCGGCAAAGACCCTGATCCGTTCGGTGGGGCTCATGTCCAGATCGACCAGGCCCGGTGCATAGCCCGGTCCGATTGCCAGTTTGTCCATGTAGACATCAGGCGCATGCAACATGGAATGACGCGGTCCCATGGCGATGACCGCCAGTGCGTTCGGCATGTCCTTGGCAGTCAGCGTCGTGCCTTCCAGCGGATCCAGGGCAATGTCGACTTCGACGCCTTTGCCGGTCCCGACTTCTTCACCAATGAAGAGCATTGGAGCTTCGTCGCGCTCTCCTTCGCCGATGACAACAGTGCCCTTGATGTCCAGCATGTTCAGCTGGGTGCGCATTGCCTCGACCGCGACATGGTCCGCGTGCTTCTCGTCGCCGCGCCCGACCTGGCCCGCTGCCGCGATGGCCGCAGCCTCGGACACGCGCGCCAACCCAAGCGAGAGCATGCGGTCGTGAAATTCCCACTGGCTGTCCGGTTGCATGGCGTGCCTCCTCGTTCGGTTTTCCCCTGTTGTGCGTCCGCTTAACGCCGAAGGCGCTGACTGTCCAGCCGCGCACAATGCCCGGCAAGAAACGGGTCGCACAGTCGATCGCCTGCCGCTAGGCAGCGAGGACAGCGATTGAGAGGATCAGAGCGTGCAAAACAAATCCAGGGCCATGGCTGCAAGTACGGGTGGCACAAAGGATGGCACAATGGATGGCACTGACTGGAGCCTGCTCATCCTGTTGTCCCTTCTATGGGGTGGGGCGTTCTTCTTCGCCGGCGTTGCCGTGCGCGAGGTGCCGCCCCTGACCGTCGTACTGATCCGTGTGGCGCTGGCTGCTCTGATGCTGCTGCCATTGTTCTGGTGGTTCGGCCATCGCTTCCCGCAAGGCTGGATCGGATGGCGCCCGTTCGTGGTGATGGGGGTGCTGAACAACGTACTGCCCTTCGGGTTTATCTTCGCGGGTCAGACCTATGTGACCGTCGGGCTGGCTGCGATCATCAACGCGCTGACGCCGCTCTTTACAGTGCTGGTCATGGCCGGTTTTCAGGAAGAGCGGTTGACCGGCTTACGCGTGGCAGGTGTTCTGCTTGGCGTTGTCGGCGTGGCCATTCTGAAAGGCTTCGGTGGGGTGGGAGCAGATCAGATCACCGGGATCCTGCTCTGTCTGGCCGGGGCGCTGTCCTACGGGTTCGCGGCGCTCTGGGCCCGGCGGCATGTGGTGGGTGTACCGCCATTGAAAGGCGCGACATGCCAGCTTCTGTCTTCGACGATGATAATGGTCATAATCGTCAGCATATACGACCAGCCATGGACGCTTGAGCCGCCAAGCGGGAGCACTGTCTGGGCACTGCTGGCACTCGCCTGCTTCGGTACAGCAATCGCCTATCTCGTGTTTTTTCAGATCGTGCTGCGTGCGGGTGCAAGCAATGTCATGCTGGTCACACTACTGATCCCCGTCAGTGCCCTGATCCTTGGAAACCTGTATCTGGACGAGCCTATCCGGACCCGCGAGCTTGTCGGTGCTGGCGTGATCGGACTTGGCTTGATGTTCATTGATGGCAGAGCAGTGCGCCACTGGACGAGATAGGCTTGGCGCGACCGTCTGTCATCAACGCCGCAAGGGCATCGCCCTGTTCCAACCGCCCTGCGGGCGTCGCAGTCCGGGTGACCAGGCCCGCCCCCAAAACGGGACGCAATTCAGCCAGCCACTGCCAGGAATGCCAGCCAGCCCGTTACTGAAAACACAGACAAAGCAGTTGCCAATAGCGCCGAACTCGCTGCTGTTCCAACAGCACGGTCATACATGCTGGCGAAGATGTATCCGTTTATACCCGCTGGCATCGCCGCCAGGATAACCGCTGCCTGGACATACTCTTGTTCAAGTCCCATCAATGGTCCGGCCAGAACCCAGGTAAGCGCCGGATGGACAACGAGCGAAAACATGGAAACCATAAACGCTTCGCCTGCCTCTGCCCGCAGACTATACCGCGTCAGCACGCCGCCGAGCGAGAACAGGGCCACAGGCAAGGCGGAGGCCGCCACCATGTCCAAAGCTCCAGACACCACGTCCGGGATCGCCAGCCCTGACAGGTTGACTGCCATGCCCGACACCAATCCGATCATCAACGGATTGCGAAACGTAGTCACAAAAGCCCGGCCAAGTGCCACGACGATGCCGGCACGATCCTTGCGCACCATCTCCATCGCGATGAAACCTACGAAGTAGTTGTAGATCGAATGAAAGGCGATGATCCCGAACACCGCGCCCATTGCTGCGGTCCCGAAGGCACGTTCCGCGATGGGGATACCCAACATCACGACGTTGGGAAAGAAGGTGCAGAACCCGACAGCGACGCTCTCGCCAGGACGACGCCGCCAAACCCGCCGCGACAACACCATGCCTCCGAGGAAACACACGGTTCCTGCCACAAAGAAGGCAAGCAGGGCCAAGACATTTACCGCCTCGGCCAAGTCAATCCGGATCATCGCAAGGAACAGCAGGTACGGCACGGCAACGCCAACGGCATATTTCACCAGTCCGTCGAGCATTGTTTCAGGGAAATACCGCGACGTCACCGCGCCATAGCCCGCAACCACCAAGATGAAGACCGGCGCCACGATTGAGAGCAAAGTGGCGAGTAGGGTCAAATCGGGTATTCCAGCACCAGCCCGTCAAA
>JBGCFK010000209.1:0-5803 GCA_045106875.1 Paracoccaceae bacterium
CGCGTCCGCCCGATCGTCAGTGCGATCCGCACAGCATCAGCGCGAAATTCGTCCGTCCGTTTCAGTCCCATAGTCAGTCTCCTTTGCTGCAATAAATGCTATCAAAGGAGCGGCATCAAACCGCGACAGGTCCAGAGCGCAACCGAAGCCAACCCTTATCAGCGTCCCGAAAGGCCAGACGGAAATGATACCTCCTGCAAAACCGGACTGGGAAAAACATGCACTGTTCCTCGACCTCGACGGCACTCTTGCGCCCATTGTTGATGATCCAGCGAACGTGCGGTTGTCGTCTGATACGCTGGCCGCCCTCAAGAGACTTGGCATCCTGACCGGTGGCGCAATGGCGATCGTAACGGGCCGTGAGTTGTCAGATCTTGACGGGCTGGTAGGTGTCGTGACGCCCTACGCAGCGGGATCTCATGGTCTTGAGATTCGGGACCCTTACGGGGTCAGCGCCACAATGGCAGATGGTGAAGCCAGGCTTTCCAAGGCCGCGGACACACTAGGCGACTTCGCCAAGGCAAACAATCTTCGGATCGAGTTGAAAGCAGGCGCCATCGCGCTTCATTACCGGTCAAAGCCGGGCCTTGGTGAGCTTTGCCGCAAGCTGGTCGAAGCCGCCGCCATCAAGGACAGCGGCTTGCGTAGCATGCATGGAAACATGGTCAGTGAGGTGGCTCTAGCCGGGATCGACAAGGGAACGGCATTGCACCAGTTCATGCGAACCGGCCCGTTCGTTGGGCGGATACCTGTGATGGCAGGCGACGATGTAACGGACGAGGATGCGATCATCGCGGCACAGGAGCTGGGAGGTTTCGGCATCAAAGTCGGAGGCGCGCCATCCGTTGCGCGCTACCGAGTGGAAGACACGGAGACATTCTTGTCCTGGCTGAGTAGGGTCTCATGGATCG
The DNA here is from genome assembly GCA_045106875.1 of Paracoccaceae bacterium. Lineage (GTDB taxonomy): Bacteria > Pseudomonadota > Alphaproteobacteria > Rhodobacterales > Rhodobacteraceae > Thermohalobaculum. The sequence goes on from JBGCFK010000209.1 coordinate 912, forward strand.
AAGACGGATGAAGTTGGAGGACGAGTTTGAAACTTGGGGTTATCGGCAACTGCGAGGTCGCGGGCCTAGTTGACACGCAAGGCAGCATAAACTGGTTCTGCCTGCCACGCCTTGATGGCGATCCGGTCTTCCATGCGCTGCTTGGAAAGGGCCCCGGACAGGAAGGTGACGGTGCTTTCACCATCGAACTTGATGGACAGACGTCAACCGAACAGCATTACGAGATCAACACAGCAGTTCTGACCACCATCCTCCACAGTGCGTCAGGTTCGGTAGAGATTACCGATTTCTGCCCCCGCTTCGAGGCGCGCGGCCGCAGTTTTCGCCCACAGATGATCGTCCGACGCGTCCGTCCGCTGGGCGGATGGCCGAGGATCAGGATCAGGATCAGGCCACGTTTCAACTGGGGTGCTACCGCGCCAGAGATCACACATGGCTCCAATCATGTTCGTTTCATGGGAGGTGCGCAGACCGTCCGCCTCACAACTGATGCGCCACTGGATCATGTGCTGAGCGAACGATTGATCAATCTTGACCGGCTCCAGACCTTTGTTATCGGCCCGGACGAGAGCCTGAGCGAAAGTCCGCGTGAAATCGGCGAGACATTCCTGGAAGAGACGCTGCTCTACTGGCGTCGCTGGGTCAGACGTCTGGCTGTTCCATTCGAATGGCAAGAAGCCGTCATTCGTGCGGCCATAACCCTGAAACTTTGCAGCCATGAATCGACTGGTGGGGTTGTCGCGGCAATCACGACGTCACTGCCCGAGGCGCCCAATAGCGGGCGCAACTGGGACTATCGCTATTGCTGGGTCCGAGATGCGTTCTTCACCGTCCGTGCCTTGAACAGCCTGGCGGCAACACGAACATTGGAGACCTACTTCCAGTGGCTGATGAACGTGGTTGCCGATGCCAAGGGAAAACACATCCAACCAGTCCTGGGCGTCGGCCTGGAAACCCAGCTGACCGAGAGGATTTCGGACGATCTCCAAGGCTATCGCGGGATGGGTCCTGTCCGGATTGGCAACCAGGCGCATGAACACTTCCAGCACGACACCTACGGCAACGTCATTCTTGGCGCCGCTCCTGCTTTCTTTGACAAGCGACTTTATATGGATGCGGGACCCGCGGCCTTTGAGATGCTTGAGGCGCTTGGAGAACAGGCGTGGGAATTGCACGATCAACCCGATGCCGGAATTTGGGAGCTTCGCACGCGGGCGCGCATTCACACCTCGTCCTCGCTGATGTGCTGGGCCGCGTGTGACCGGCTGGGAAAGATTGCGGGCCATCTGACACTGCACGAAAGGGCCAAAGTATGGGCCGACCGTGCCCAGATCATTCGCGAGAAGATCCTCAAGAACGCATGGTCCGAGGAACGCGGTGCCTTTGTCGAAAGCTTCGGAGGACATTCGCTTGATGCCAGCGTACTCTTGATGGGAGAGGTTGGCTTCCTGCCTTATGAGGATCCCAGGTTCGTCGCAACTGTCGATGCGCTTTCGAAGTCACTTGGACGAGGGCCCTTCATGCTGCGCTACGAGGAAGCCGATGATTTCGGAAGCCCGGAAGTTGGCTTCAATGTGTGTGCATTCTGGAGGGTGGACGCGCTGGCGCGTATCGGCCGGGTCGAGGAAGCACGGGAGCACTTCGAAGGACTGCTGGCCGCCCGCAATCATCTGGGCCTCATGTCGGAAGACAGTGCGTTCACGGATGGAACAGCCTGGGGGAACTTCCCACAAACCTACTCGATGGTCGGGATCGTAAATTGCGCGATGCGATTGTCCCGCAAATGGGAGGCTGTCTTGTGAGCCGTCTTATCCTCGCCTCGAACCGCGTCGGCGACCTGTCCGGAGGCGCCACATCGGGCGGTCTTGCGGTGGCAGTCGTCGATGCACTGCGTGACGGAAACGGTGTATGGTTCGGCTGGTCCGGCGAGATTGTCGACGATCCTGCCAAAGTTGGCCTATCGCTCGAGCGGCACAGGAACGTAACTGTCGCGACGCAAGCCATGACTCAGGATGAATACGACACCTACTATCTCGGCTATGCCAACAAGGCGCTCTGGCCGGTGTTCCACTACCGCCTCGATCTTGCGACATTCGATTCAGCAGCCCTCGAAGGCTACAAGGCCGTCAACAAACGTATGGCAAAATCCCTGGCAGGTCTGCTGGCCGATGATGACGTAATCTGGATACATGACTATCATATGATCCCTCTGGGCGCCGAACTGCGCGCGCTGGGTGTGAAAAACCAGATAGGTTTTTTCCTGCACATTCCGTTTCCGCCTCCGGAAATCCTGAGCGCAGTTCCGGATCATAGCTGGTTGATCGATACACTCTTCGCCTATGACGTTGTCGGCTTTCAGACCGCCAACGATGTCGGCAATTTTGGCCGGTACGCCGAAGAGACTGCAGCTTCCGTGACCGCCAAAGAGCATCCGTTCCGACACGCGCAACGGAAGCTGATTGCGAAGAGCTATCCCATTGGGATCGATGTGGATCAGTTTCATGCCATGGCGACAACCACAGAGGCCGACGAACGCATTCGCAGACTGAAGCGCGGAAGCATTGATCAGCACATAATCGGGGTGGATCGCCTCGACTATTCCAAGGGTCTGCCAGACCGGCTGCGGTCGTATCAACGATTCCTCGAATCCTTCCCGCAGCATTGCAAGAACACAGTGCTGATGCAGATCGCTCCGCCGACGCGAGAGGAACTGACTGCATATTCGGATATCCGCGTCGAACTGGAGCAGTTGTCTGGGGCTATCAACGGCCAGTTCGGTGATTTCGACTGGACTCCGGTCCGCTACATTCACCGATCGATTGCACGCGAGACCCTCGCAGCCCTGTTCAGAGGCTCGAAGGTCGGGCTGGTCACACCGCTTCGTGACGGGATGAATCTGGTCGCAAAGGAATACGTCGCCGCGCAGGATGCCGAAGACCCGGGCGTCCTGATCCTGTCACAATTCGCAGGCGCTGCCGCGGATCTGCAGGAGGCCATAATCATCAATCCGTACGACCCGGACGAGGTTGCCGTCGCAATGAATGTGGCACTCTCGATGTCCGTTGAGGAACGCTGCGACCGTCATGGCGCCCTGATGCAGCGTATCAAGTCGCGCGACGCGGCACACTGGCGCAAGGCTTTCATGGCAGACCTTTCCAACGCGCCACATGACGGGCAGTAACGTGCATCTGCTGGCTGATATTGGCGGCACAAATGCGCGATTTGCCATGTCCAAAGGCGATGGTGCGATCACAGATGTGCAGGTTTTACCGGTCGCGGATTTTGCAAGATTCGAGGACGCGCTCGCGTCCTATGTGGCTCAATCCAACCGGGTAGTAGCGAACGTTGTCATCGCAGCAGCAGGGCCCGTTATTGACGGGTGCATTCGGATGACAAATGCCGATTGGAAGATCTCGTCCGAAGCGGTGCAGAGCATATGCGGCAGCGTCCAGGTTCATATCCTGAATGATCTGGAGGCGGTTGCCCTCAGCCTGCCCGCGTTGCGAAAAACGGACCTGAGGACACTTCATGAAGGGTGCAAACCAGCCACACAAGCACCCTTGCTATGCGTCAACATCGGAACAGGATTTGGTGCTGCGGTCGCCCTTTTCTCCCACAATCGCTGGCACACCCTGTCGACTGAAGCTGGGCACATGCCCCTCGCGTTGCAGTCGTCCAAAGATCAGCTCATGCTAAAATCAGGCGTGCATGTCGAGGACGTCTTGTCCGGGCCCGGGCTCGCCGAACTCAGACAATCGCATGGCGACGGAACTCAGCTCAAGCGCTTCTTCTCCAGCACCATGGGCTGCGTCGCTGGGGACTTGATCCTGGCAACCGGAAGCTGGGGAGGGCTCTACCTTTGCGGCGGCGTGTTGCAGTCAATAGACCAGGTCGTCGAGATCAACTGCTTTCTGGAGAGCCTCCACAACCGCAAGGGCCTTGCAGGTTCTTTGCAGTCAGTTCCCGTTCATCATATCACTTGCCCAAACCCGGCTTACACAGGAATGCAACAGCTCTTGAGCCTCCCTCGTTGAGAGCATCTCAAAGTGTGGTTTTGTCGCAAAAAATTGTTGCTGTGTTGCCGAGCACGCTTGAATACGGATAAGTGCATAGCCCCGAAGCCCAACCGTGGTGTTCCCCATGATCTCCTTCAAAGGCGCTCACTTCCCGCGCGAAGTGATCCTCTATGCCGTACATTTCTATATCCGATATCCGGTCTCGTATCGTGACCTCCAGGAAATCATGCGCGACCGGGGCGTCGGTGTTGACCACGCAACGCTGAACCGCTGGGTCGTGAAGTTTTCACCGATGATCGCGGAAAGCGCTCAACAAAAGAAGCGATCAACGGGCGGCTCCTGGCGGATGGACGACTTCCTATATCTGCTAGGCATTCCGCTTCGAATCGAGATCATTCAGGCAAAATACTTGAACAACATTATTGAGCAGGATCACCGGTTCATCAAGCGCCTGACCCGTCAAATGAATGGCTTCAAAGCATTCGCATCAGCTGCTGCCACGCTGGCTGGGATTGAGGTGGCGCACATGATCCGCAAACGGCAATTCGGCGACGCCAAAGGTTCGTCATTTGAGCAGTTTTCCGCACTCGCAGGATCACTCTGTCCGGCGCTTAGGCTTGCCTCACTCCGGTGGAATTCTTGCGACAGAACCTGGGTGCTCGAGTTCACCACCAAGGGCGAAAAGGTAAACACCGTGGCGATCCACACGGAATGCCAGATCGCGCTCCGGAAATATCTCGACGCCTCCGGGCATGACGGGGATCCGCAGGCACCGCTGTTCCTGGCGGTCAAAGCCGGCAAGAACACCGGCGGGCCGCTGACGCGCGGATCCTTCTACAAGCTCTTCAAGAAATATGCAGGTCTCGCCGGACTGCC
>JBGCFK010000021.1:0-12236 GCA_045106875.1 Paracoccaceae bacterium
GAGTCCCCGGCGTACATGGACATATGGCGAAGGCTCTCCGGTCTCGGGATCGCGCACCACACGGATCGGGTTCTCGGTACCGGCAACGGTGAAGTCCCCGACATTGGTCTCGAAGGTCAGAACCTGTGCCGGGCCGGGATCCGCCACCGTGAAATCCACCGCGACAAAAGGCGCGTCGTCCACCGTGATCCCAATTTTTTCGACGGGGGTGACAAGGAAATACTTCCCATCCTCGAGTTTGAGGACCGAAGCAAAAAGTTTCACCAACTCAATCCGGCCAATCGGCGTGCCCAGATACCACCAGAGCCCGTCACGCCCGATCCTGATGTCCAGGTTGCCGCAAAATGGCGGGTTCCAAAGGTGCACCGGCGGCGGGCCTTTGCCCTCGCGCGTGGCCCGAGCTACGGCTCGTGCCAGATTGTCCGCAGCCCCAGGTGTTGTAAGGTCAGCTGCTGACGCGGACGTGTTCTTGTCTGACATTTGACGACTCGTGCTTGGGGTAACGAAAGGTTAGCCTATGTTAAGGCTTAGATAACAGAATGCGAGAACGAGATTCGGGAGAACCCTATGAGCGACACCCAAGCCGATCCAGTAGCCGAGATCGAAGCGGCAGGCGCCAAGCTTGCCAATGCGCGGGCGGAGATCGCCAAGCGGATCATCGGCCAGGACGACGTCGTCGCGATGAGTCTGACCACAATCCTTTCTGGTGGTCACGCGTTGCTCGTCGGTGTGCCCGGCCTCGCCAAGACGCGGCTCGTCGATACACTGGGCACCGTGCTTGGCTTGTCGGCAAACCGCATCCAGTTCACACCGGACCTGATGCCCACCCACATTCTGGGCGCCGAGATTCTCGAGGAAGGCCGCGATGGCACCCGGACATTCAAATTCATTGAAGGCCCTGTCTTCACCCAGCTTCTGATGGCTGACGAGATCAACCGCGCCTCGCCGCGCACGCAGTCCGCGCTGCTGCAAGCGATGCAGGAACACCGCGTGACGGTCGCTGGCGAGGACCGGGCATTGTCCGAGCCCTTCCATGTCCTTGCCACCCAGAATCCGATTGAGCAGGAGGGCACCTATCCCCTGCCCGAAGCTCAACTTGACCGATTCCTATTGCAGATCGATGTGGCCTACCCGTCCCGCGAAGAGGAGCGTGACATCCTTGTCGCGACCACCGGTGTCGAGGATGCACAGGTCCAGCCGATCCTCAGTGGGGCCGAATTGATCCATATGCAGAAGGTCGTGCGCTCCATGCCCGTGGGGGACAGCATTGTGGACGCGATTCTGAACCTTGTGCGGTCTGCGCGGCCTGGCGAGGCAGAATCGGCCGAAGCTGCAACCAAGCGCCTTGCGTGGGGTCCCGGACCGCGGGCGGCGCAGGCCTTGATGCTTTCTGTTCGTGCACGGGCACTTCTGGATGGCCGCCTTGCGCCGTCGATCGAGGATGTCCACGCGCTGGCCCATGCCGCGCTGGCACACCGCATGGCGTTGTCGTTTGCCGCGCGGGCGGAAGGTGCCTCTATCGCCGGGGTCATTGACGAGCTGTTGACCCAGACCCGGTTAGAGGCTGTGGCGTGAGCCCAGCTGAAATCACAAAAGCGAGATTTCGCTCTTGAGTGCGGGCGCCAAGTCTCTGGGCGCAGCGCCGCTGCGTCGCGATGCCGAGAAGATCTCGGGCGCGCTGCCGCCGCTATTGGTCGAAGCCGAGCGTTTGGTGCAGACCCTTATGATCGGCGTCCACGGGCGCAGGCGCTCGGGCCCTGGCGAGACGTTCTGGCAGTATCGGCAGGCTGAATCGGGCGATTCTCTTTCAGATATCGACTGGCGCAGATCGGCAGGGTCCGATGAGCTCTATATTCGCGAAACCGAGTGGGAGGCCGCCGAGAGCGTGGTCTTGTGGTGCGACCGGGCTCATTCGATGGATTACAAATCCGAGAAGCTGGACTGGACCAAGTCCGACCGTGCCCGCCTGCTTGCGATGGCGACGGCAGTGCTCCTGCAAAGAGGCGGCGAGCGCTATGGCTTGCTGGGCACCGAAGCTGAGCGTCCGCGCGCAGGCGCGACACAGTTGAACCGTGTTGCGTCCTTGCTTGGGGCTGCACTGCGCAATCGCCCAGATTTTGGCGCACCGCCGCAAGGGCTCCTGCCAAAAGCGGGCAAGGCTGTCTTCTTTTCGGACTTCATGGGGCCACGCGACGCTGTGTTCCCGGCGCTTCTGCACGCCGCCGGTCAGGGCACGGGCGGGATCTTTGTCATGGTGCTTGATCCGGTCGAGGAAGACTTTCCCTTCAACGGTCGCACCAGGTTCGAATCCGTAGCGCGCTCGGTTAGGCATGAAACCGACGAGGCGCAATCGCTCAGGGCCGCCTATCTGGCCCGGTTGGAAGAACGTCGGGCTGATCTGACCGGCGTTGCCGAACGGGCCGGTTGGCACGTGATCTTCCATCGGACAGATGAAAGCCCCCGCCGGCCTCTTGTCCGCCTGCACTCGATTCTGGGAGGCCGCTGATGCTGGGGCTGGGTGCGCTTTCCTTCCTGAATCCATGGCTGCTGGCGGGTATTCTTGCCCTGCCGGTGCTGTGGTGGGTTTTGCGTGCGATCCCTCCCTCGCCGCAGACCCAATCCTTTGCAGGTGTTCGGCTGCTTTTGGGGTTGGAGGACGAGGAACGCCAGACACATCGCACACCCTGGTGGCTGTTGTTGCTGCGTACGCTGGCGATTGGTGCGGCGCTGCTCGGGTTTGCGCAGCCGGTGCTGAATTTGACGGAACGGATCGCTCCTGGCGAGGGCCGCCTTCTTGTGCTGATGGACCAGGGCTGGGCCAGCGCTCCGGACTGGGATGAGCGCCGTGCGACTGCAGAGGCACTGCTTCAGGAAGCCGCTGATCGCGGCCGCGAGGTTGTCTTCCTGCGAGGAGCCAGTGGAGACGAGATCCGAACCGGCACTGCCGAAGCTGCTCTGGACGTCTTGCGCGGGACCCTGCCACGGCCCTGGAGCCCTGACCCACTGGCGACCTTGGAAGCATTGCAGGAAGCCAATCTGGCATTCGACGACAGTGTCTGGGTCCATGACGGTCTGGCGCGCGAGGGCACTGCGGACTTGCTTGGCTACCTGGCCGAACAGGGCAGCCTTCGCCTCATCACCTCGGCAGAGCCGCCTCAGGGCCTTACGCCGCCGCGTCTGGTCGATGGCAAGCTTGAGACGGATGTTCTGGGCGCAGTCGATCCCTCTGGTACGCAGGTCATCGCAATGGCCGAGGCGGATGCGGGCGGCGAGCGCAGAATTGCCGTGGCGCAGTCAGGCCCGGCCGAGGATGGCCGAGCGACCGCAGTATTTGATTTGCCCTCCGAGCTATTGTCGACCGTGACCAGAGTCGTTCTGGCAGATGGGGCCTCCGCAGGTGGGTCAGCCTTGGCCGATGGTGCCATCCGGCGTGTCGCGGCTGGCATTGTTTCCGAGCGTGAGGACAGCTCCATCACCACGCTGACGTCTCCGGTGCACTATGTCGAGAAAGCGCTGCAGCCTTGGGCAGATATCTCGCAAGCGGGCCTGACGACGGTTCTGGATGGTGAGCCGACCATGGTCGTGTTGCCTGATCTTGGTGACCTGTCGCCTGAGGGGCGGGAGAACCTGACCACATGGGTCGAAAGTGGCGGGGTGTTGCTACGCTTTGCAGGACCAAGGCTTGCCGCTTCCATCGGAGCGCAAGGGTTCGGCTCGGTACAGGCAGATGACCCACTGTTGCCAGTGCGCCTGCGTCGTGGCGGACGGGTTCTTGGTGGTGCATTGGCCTGGTCGACGCCCCGGTCATTGGGTCCGTTTGCGGCCGACAGCCCCTTCCGTGGTCTGACCTCGCCCGAGGAGGTCAGTGTTCGAACGCAGGTTCTGGCCGAGCCGTCGCCCGATCTTGCAGGAAAAGTCTGGGCGTCGCTGGATGACGGGACACCTTTGGTAACGGCCAAGCCGCTGGGCGATGGCTACGTGATCCTTTTCCACGTATCCTCGGACGCCGAATGGTCCTCGCTGCCATTGTCGGGGCTGTTTGTCGAGATGCTGGGCCGTGTGGTTACGCTTGCTTCTGGTCGGGCCTTGGGCACGCCGGATGCCGAGGAACTGGACGGTACCCTCTGGCGGGCGCAAATCCTGATGGGTGTCGACGGTACGCCGAGGCCGGCGACAGATGCCACCGAACCGCTGCCCGGTCCCGCTTTGCTTGACGGCGCAGGCGCGGGGGTCCCGCCAGGCGCATATATCCGTGCCGACCAGGGGGGGCGCCGGACAGGCGCGGGCAACAGTATGGTTTTGAACCTGATGACCGAGGATACGCGTCTCACTGCTTTCCCGGATGCACCTGCAGGTGCAGTCGAGGAGACACTGAACGGGCAGGAAGCTCAACGTTTCGGCCCATGGTTGCTGGCGCTGGCGCTGCTTTGTGTCGTGCTCGATGTCATCGGCACGCTGATCGTATCGGGCAGACTGACATCAGGTACCAAAATCGCGCCGCTGGCGCTTGCCTTGTGCCTTCTGGCGCCCGCGTTGACCCCGTCACCGGCCCAAGCGCAGGGGGAAGATATTGGCCTTGCGATCGAGTCCACCGCAGAGACCACACTTGGCTTTGTGCGCACGGGAGATCCCCGCCTGGACAGGATATCCGAGCGCGCGATGGTCGGGCTTGGCAATGCTCTGGCACGACGCACCGCGATCGAGCCGGGTCCACCCGGCGGCGCACGACCCGGCTCTGACGAGTTGAGCTTCTACCCGGTGCTCTATTGGCCTCTGACATCCGACACGTTGCCGGATCAGGCCGGGCTGGACGCGCTGGCGGCCTATCTCCGTGGTGGTGGAATGCTGATCATCGACACTCAGAACGGATCGTCCGGATTTGGCGGTGCCAGTGCCGTGCAGATGCGCGAGATTGCACGCGCCCTGAACTTGCCCCCCCTCGCGCCCGTGGATCAGGACCACGTTCTGACCCGGGCCTTCTATCTGCTGAATGACTTTCCCGGGCGTTGGCGTGGAGGCCGGGTCTGGACCGAGGCCGCGCGGCAGTTGGGCGAGGATGGCGAACCGGCCGAGGACATCCCACAGTTTGACCGGGTCGATGACAATGTTTCGCCGGTGATTGTCGGTTCGGCGGACTGGGCATCGGCATGGGCTGTCGACCAGCGTGGTGCGCCGCTTTATCCTATCGGGCGCCCGGGCGATCGTCAGCGGGAACTTGCGCTGCGGTTTGGTGTGAACGCCGTGATGTATGCGCTGACCGGAAACTACAAGTCGGACCAGGTGCACGCGCCTGCGGTCCTCCAACGGCTGGGGCAGTAGCATGGACGGTTTGGCCATTTCCTTTGCACCTGTCGTGCCGTTGGTCGTGATCCTTGCACTGGGGTTGCTGGCATTGGCAGCAGTCGCAGTTGCATTCTGGTACCGGCTGCGCGGGGCATGGACCCGTGCGCTGGCCGCGGGTGTTCTGGTGCTGGCATTGGCTGGACCGCAATTGCGCGAAGAAGAGCGGTCGAACCTGCCAAACATTGCCTTTCTGCTGATTGACCGTTCGGACAGCACCACGCTGGAGAACCGCACCGCGCAGATCGAGGAGGCTGCGGCATCGCTGGCCGATGCGATCCCGGCTGCAGGCACGCCTCGCCAGCCTCTGGAGCTTGTGACGATCGACGTGGATACCTCAACCTCTGGTGATGATCGCGGCACGCAACTGCTGAAGGCTCTGGATGACGCAACCGCACAGGTCTCGCCGGGTCAGATCGCGGGTGCGATACTGGTGACAGACGGTCAGGTGCATGATGCGGACAGGCTGGCTGCCTTTCCCGCGCCAGTGCACGCCTTGATTGCCGGTGAAGAGGACGGTTTCGATCTTCGCCTGACACTCGAGACCGCGCCCGCCTTCGGGATTGTCGGTGAGGAAGTCACGTTCACTGTCAAGGCAGAGGCTCTGGGCAAACCCGCCTCCGGCCTCGGCGCGCGCGTTCCGGCGCTGATTGCTGTAGACGGCAAGGCTCCCAAGCCGGTACTGTTGGAGCTTGGCAGGTCCACCGAAATCCAGGTGTCGGTCGAACATGGCGGACCAACGGTCGTGGATTTCCAGCTGCCCGGGCATCCGGATGAGCTGACCGAGCGGAACAATCGCATCATTGCCACGGTGAATGGAGTGCGCGACCGCTTGCGGGTGCTGTTGGTCTCGGGCGCGCCACATCCCGGGGGGCGGACATGGCGTGACCTGCTTAAATCGGACCCGACTGTCGAGCTGATCCATTTCACCATCCTGCGTCCCCCGTCCAAACAGGATGGCACCCCTGTTTCCGAGTTATCGCTCATCGCGTTTCCGACGCGCGAGTTGTTTCTCGAGAAGATCTCGGGCTTCGATCTCATCGTATTCGACAGATATCGTTGGCGGGGTGTGCTGTCGTCCGGGTACCTGGCGAACGTATCGCGCTATGTGCGGGAAGGCGGTGCTGTGCTTGTGGCTTCTGGCCCGGCATTCTCCGGCGCACAAAGCCTGAACCGCACGCCGCTGGCCGAGGTTTTGCCTGCCGAGCCAACCGTAAACGTCATCGAACGCGCGTTCAGGCCCGAGGTAACTGATCTTGGTAATCGCCACCCTGTCACGGCTGGTCTGGGCGATGGTGAAGTTTGGGGCAGGTGGCTCAGGCAGATCGAGGTTGAACCGAAATCTGGTTCCGTCGTCATGTCCGGGGCCGACAACAAACCTCTGCTGATGCTCGACCGTGTCGGAGAAGGGCGCGTTGCGCTTCTGGCGTCCGATCATGCGTGGCTCTGGTCTCGTGGCTATGATGGCGGCGGTCCGCAGGCGGATCTTCTGCGCCGGGTGGCACATTGGTTGATGCGGGAACCTGAACTGGAAGAAGAAGCTCTGTTTGCCCGCGTAGACGGTGGCCGGGTGCTACTGGAGCGACGTACCCTTGCAGACGAGGCGCCGGATGGCGTGATGGCGACGCCGCCCGATGGCAGCGCACCCGAGTTGCTGCGCTATGAGCAGGTTGCGCCCGGACGCTGGCAGGCTTTGCTGGAAGGTGCGGCAGAAGGTCTGTGGCGGATGGATGATGGTGATGCGCAAACCGTCGCTGCTGTCGGTCCACCAAGTCCCATGGAATTTTCCAACCCCTTGGCCAGCGCCGTGCCGTTGGCGCCATTGGTGGCCACAAGCTCCGGTAGCTCACGCTGGTTGTCGGGCGGAGTGCCGGATGTGCGCATGGTCAACGAAGGTCGGCGGACCCATGGTCGCGGATGGATCGCCATGGCGCAGCGAGAGGCCTATCGGGTCACAGGCGTCCGGCTGACCCCTCTGTTCCCCGCCTGGCTTGCCATGTTGGTCATCGCTGCGCTGCTGGTCGGGGGGTGGTTGCGCGAAGGCCGCTGAACTTCTGCTTTCGTTTCATGGTTGGCCGCGTTATCTCCGCGCCTCCGAGGAGGATGAGATGGCACGCAAACGCAAGGGACGTCCCGTTCACGGTTGGCTGTTGGTGGACAAGCCGGTGGGCGTCACCTCCAGTGCCGTTGTGAACAAGGTTCGCTGGGCTTTCCAGGCGCAGAAGGCGGGGCATGCAGGGACGCTGGACCCTCTGGCAACCGGGCTGCTGGCTGTTGCCTTTGGGGAGGCGACCAAAACGATTCCGATTGCGCAGGAGGGGTTGAAGACCTATCGCTTCACGGTGAGATTGGGTCAACGCTCCGCAACGGATGACACCGAAGGCGCGATCATCGCCGAGAGCACTTTGCGCCCCTCAGATGCCGAAATTGCTGCCGCGCTGGTTTCGTTTTGCGGAGATATCCTGCAGGTGCCACCGCAGTTTTCGGCCGTGAAGGTCGAGGGTGAGCGTGCTTATGATCTTGCCCGTGATGGGGTCGAGATGGATCTGGAAGCAAGACCGCTTTGGGTTGAAAGCCTCGAAATACGGGGCCGCCCGGATGTGGATCATGTCGAATTGGAAATGGTTTGCGGCAAGGGCGGCTACGTCCGCGCCATCGCCCGAGATCTTGGTGAAGCACTTGGCTGCCACGGGCATGTTGTCGCGCTGAGGCGTGTCGCGTCTGGGAATTTCAGCGTAGATGACGCGATCCCGTTCGATACCGTGGACGCCATACGAGAAGAGGGCGGCGACCAGTACCTGCTGCCACTGGAAACCGGGCTTGCCGACTTGCCGGAAGTTTCGGTCCGCTTGCCCGAGGCCACCCGGCTGCGCAACGGCAATCCTGCGCCCGTGACCCATTCGGTGTTGGAATATGGTGACGACGCCTGGGCCTCCTGCGATGGAGTTCCCGTCGCGATTGTCACTTACAAGGCCGGACAACTGCATCCCGACCGGGTTTTCGTTGGCGTCTGAGGGACTACACCCCTAGGCTGCTGCTCAAAGCAAAGGGGGAGATTTTCATGGCGGAGAAATTGACCGCAGGGGTGCATCATGTGGGCCTGACCGTGAGCGACCTGGAGGCCTCGGCCGGATTTTTCGAAGCGCTCGGCTTTGACCGGATTGGTGGGCGCCCGGATTACCCCTCGGTCTTCGTCTCGGATGGCTCTGTCATGCTGACGATCTGGCAGGCGAAGGTGGATACGCCGACTCCATTCGATCGGACCCGCAATATAGGCCTGCACCATCTGTGCATCCGGATCGCAAGCGCAGACGCGTTGACCAAGGCTTTTGAAATCGCCTCAGGCTACCCCGGTGCAAAAGTCGAGTTTGAACCGGAAACAGTTGCCACTGGGAACGGCAGCTACGCAATGGTTTACGAGCCGTCAGGTAACAGGATCGAGCTGCGGTTCATGGAAGGTTGAGGTCGAAACGCGAACGCCGGCCGTAAGAGACCGGCGATCTGGTGTCCGTGCAGCGGATCAGCTGGCCTGACTTGACGTTCCAACAGCCATCTCGGTGCCGTCATCTTCAATCTGGCCCACCGAGATGAAGGTTCGACGGATGTTCCAGAACACGTCGGCGCTCTGCTTCAAAGGACACCGCGGATAGCTCTCGACACCTTCTGGCGTGAAGGCAAACTGCTTGAACCTGACTGCGACAAAGCTGTCCGTATCAGGCGAACGCAGCACGGAGTGCACAATGCAGACGACCGAGTTCCGCCGATAGGCCACCTGTGCCTTTTCCTCGCAGTCTGCGGTGATTTCACCGTGGAACTTGTGCCGCAGACCCTCGGCATAAACACTTCGACTCAACGTGACCTGCATGTTGAAGTCATCTTTTGCCAGTAACAAACCAACCAATGGGGCCACAGGAATATTCTGGCCAAGCGCGTTGTAATACACCTCGTCTCGCCTCTGCTGACGGTCGAGACCCTCGGATGCGTTGTCAAACCCGCAGATATAATCTGCGCGGCCGTCAATGACCTCGAAGAAAGCGCCGGGAGCCGGGTTGAAGAACGCACTGGCTTCCAGTGTCCCGTTCTTTCGGTGAATGTCGCTGTCGCTGACAGTGCCAAACAGCACTGCGCCCGATACGATGAACGTTGCAAAGCCAAGCCCAAGCTTGGCGATCAACGGTGCGGATTTCAAAGATTCAAACATTCCCCTCTCCCCGCCTCAGTTGGGACAGCAGGATGACGACCCACACGGGTAGTGCGTGTCCGGACAGGCAAAGGCCACAGGAGCTGAAAACAACGAGAAGGCAACGGCGACGGCGATAAAAATATTACGCATGGTCTATCTCCTTCTGATTAATGATGTTTCCACCATGACGAGAGAATCAGAAGAGTGCGGTGACGTTCGTTACACCCATGGGTGGAATCGGGGGCGTACCACCCCGCAAACAGAAAACGCCGGCCCAGGGGACCGGCGTTTGTCTTCAGTTGTGTGTGACCTCAGCTGGAGGTCGGTGTGCTTTGGTTCGCAGGCTTGGATTGGCCCGTACCATAGTTGCATCCGGCATGGGCGGCGGTCAGCGAACCGAATACCATCCCTGCGGTAAGAACTGCAGTCGCTAGTGTCTTCGTCGTCATTGGTAGCCTCCATTGAAAACGTTCCGTCAAGGTAACCCTCGTACAGGAACTGTCAATCCACGGCATGGAAACCCCCACGATTTCACTGGATTTTTCCGGTGCAGACTGTCATATGCGCCGCATCGCTCGACGCGGGCAATGACCTGATTGCGTTGACCGTGCTGGACGACATCCCGGCACTGGCCTGCGCAAACAGGAAAACCCAAGAACAAGAAAGGATACACGATGTCGATTACGCCAGAGCGTAAGGAAGAACTGATCAAGGAATATGCCACCAAAGAAGGTGACACGGGAAGCCCGGAGGTCCAGATCGCAATTCTGACCGAACGGATCTCGAACCTGACGGGTCACTTCAAAGACCACAAGAAAGACAACCACTCCCGCCGTGGTCTGTTGAAGATGGTTTCACAGCGGCGCAAGCTGCTCGATTATGCGCGCGGCAAGGATGAAGCCCGTTACAAGGACATCATCACCCGCCTCGGCATCCGTCGTTGACACGCTTTTGAGGCGCGCCGCCCAAGGCGCGTTTTCACGATCGGGGGCCTTGCCGGTCACCCCGGCCTGCAGGCTTGCAGGTATCCCGGCCGCAACCATGTCCGAGTGCGCCCGCTCCTGACCTCAGGCGGATGCCATGGAAACACGAAACGGGGTCCGTGCCAAAGGGGCACGTATTGCGATGCCGGCTATCCGGGCAGGCATTGTTCGCAAAGGAAAACGAATGTTTGATATCGTACGCAAAGAAATCGAGTGGGGTGGCGAGACGCTGTCCATGGAGACTGGCAAGATCGCCCGGCAGGCCGATGGTTCGGTCGTTGTCACCTATGGTGAAACGACCGTCATGGCGAACGTCGTGTTTGACAAGCAGCCCAAGGCTGGACTGGATTTCTTCCCGCTGACCGTCAACTACTCGGAAAAGTACTACGCTGCGGGCAAGATCCCTGGTGGCTTCTTCAAGCGCGAGGCGCGTCCTACCGAAAAGGAAACGCTGACGGCGCGCCTGATCGACCGGCCGATCCGCCCGTTGTTCGTGCCAGGTTTCAAGAACGAAACTCAGGTCATGATCACGGTGCTCAGCCACGATCTGGTGAACGACCCTGACATCATCGGAATGATCGCTGCTTCGGCTGCCCTGACGATCTCGGGTGCTCCCTTCCGCGGCCCGATCGGCTGTGCGCGTGTCGGTTTCACCGATGGCGATTACGTCTTGAACCCGACCGTCGATGACATGAACAAGCTGGTCGAGAACCCGGACCAGAAGCTCAACCTTGTCATTGCAGGCACCAAAGACGCTGTGATGATGGTCGAATCGGAAGCTTACGAGCTGTCCGAAGACGAGATGCTTGGCGCGGTCAAGTTCGGCCACGAAGCCATGCAGCCGGTGATCGACATGATCATCGCCTTGGCCGAGGACGCAGCGAAAGAGCCGTTCAACTATCAGCCTGACGACAACTCGGCGCTATATGCCAAGATCAAGGGTCTGGGCGAAAACGCGGTACGTGAAGCTTTCAAGATCACCGACAAGCTGGAGCGTCAGGATGCCCTGTCCGCCGCGCATGCGATGATCAAGGAAGGTCTGAGCGAAGAAGACCTCGAGAACGAAGGCGCGGTGAAGTCGTGCATGAAGCAACTCGATTCGGACGTTCTGCGCGGTGATGTGATCGCGACCAAGCGTCGGATCGACGGCCGCGACCTCACTACGGTTCGCCCGATCGTTTCGGAAGTTGGTCTGCTGCCACGCACGCATGGCTCGGCCCTGTTCACCCGTGGTGAAACCCAGGGACTGATCGTGACCACGCTGGGCACTGGCGACGATGAACAGATCATTGATGCTCTGGAAGGCGGCTGGCGCGAGCGGTTCCTGCTGCACTACAACTTCCCCAGCTATTCGGTGGGTGAAACCGGGCGGAACGCGCCTCCGGGACGCCGCGAAATTGGGCACGGAAAGCTTGCATGGCGCGCGCTTCAGGCCGTTCTGCCGCCTGCGACAGACTTCCCGTACACAATTCGGTTGGTGTCGGAGATCACTGAATCGAACGGATCGTCCTCGATGGCCACTGTCTGCGGCGGCTCGCTGTCGATGATGGATGCGGCTGTACCGCTGAAGGCTCCGGTTGCTGGCGTTGCCATGGGCCTGATCCTTCAGGAAGATGGTCAGTATGCCGTTCTGACCGACATCCTCGGTGACGAGGATCACCTTGGTGACATGGACTTCAAGGTTGCGGGCACGGAGGAAGGCATCACCTCTCTCCAGATGGATATCAAGA
>JBGCFK010000210.1:0-7723 GCA_045106875.1 Paracoccaceae bacterium
CGGTGATGATGCCCAGCGTCCCCTCGGACGCGACAAGCAGGTTCTTGAGGTCATATCCGGTGTTATTCTTGCGCAGGCCCGACAGGTCCCGGACTATGCGCCCGTTGGGCAGGACAGCCTCCACCCCAAGGCAGAGATCCCGCGTATTGCCGTAACGCAGCACGTTGGCCCCGCCCGCATTCGTTGCCAGCACGCCGCCAATCATCGCCGAACCTCGGGCACCGAACATCAGCGGAAAATCCAGCGAGTGTTCCGCCACCTTATCCTGCAATGTCTGGACGACGACACCGGCATCGACCGTGGTGGTGCGTGCTGCCGGATCAGTCTCGCGGATCCGGTTCATGCGGGCCATCGAAATGACTATACCGCCAGGCCTGACAGGGACGCTACCGCCCGAAACTGACGTGTTCCCGCCCTGGACGGTGATTGGGATGCCAAGGCCACATGCGGCCAGAACGAGGGCCGATACTTCCTCTACATTCGCCGGTCTGACGACTGCGTGGGCTTCGCCGGAATACTGCCCTGTCCAGTCCTCAAGATAAGGTGCTGCGGCCTGACCGGTCAGCACGTTTTCCGGACCCACGATTTCTGTGAAGACTGTGATTGAAAGGGACATTTGCATTCTCCCGGATTATCAGGCGGGTGGAGCCGGATGGATGAACGGCCAGGGCGAGCTGTCGCTACCCGTCGGAACGGGCACCTCGACCACCACGGGCGCATCTGCTGCCAACGCTGTCTCCAGGGCGGTCTTCAGCGCAGCGGGACTGTTGGCTTTCAGCCCCATCACACCAAAGCTTTCTGCCAAGGCCGTGAAATCGGGGTTCCGCAGGTCCGCACCGATCAATCGGTTGCCGTAGCTCTGCTGCTGGTCCCGCCGGACATTGCCGTAAGCATTGTTGTTGAACACTACTGCGACCACGTTGATCCCATGCTGTACCGCGGTCGCCAGCTCCTGCACACCGAACATGAACCCGCCATCGCCGGAAACCGAGATCACCGCCTTGTCCGGGTTCGCCACTTTCACGCCCAAAGCGGTGTTGTAGCCAAAGCCCAGATTGTCCTGATAGCCGCAGGTCACATATTGGCGCGGGGCATAGACCGGGAAGCACATGCGGGCGGTGAAACCGACCTGGCTGACCTCTTCCACAAAGAATCCATCGCGGGGCAGCACTTCGCGGATGACCTGCAGATAGCCCTGCTGGGGCTGCACGCTGGTCAGCGCCTCGGTGGCGGCATCGGCATGGGCGCGGTACTCGGCACCCCGATCCGGGCGTGCGCCGATATGCGCCGTCAGGGCGTTGATCAGCGCGCGCGTGCCCTGGGCCGCGTCCGCGACGACACCCAGATCCGGCTTGAGCCGAACGAACTCGGTCGGGTCGATATCAATGCGCAGCGTCTTGATGCCCTCGGGGAACCAGCGCCAGCGGAAGTGCTGCAGTTCCAGCCTGCTCCCGATGCCGATCAGGAGATCGCATTCTGGCCAGAACTTCCATGCGGCGGGTGGCAACAGCGCGAGATCGTCATCCTCGGGCATCACGCCCTTGCCGGTACGATGTGCGGTCACCGGAGCCTGCAACAGCCGGGCAAGTTCCTGCACCTCGGTGCTGGCACCCATCGCACCACCACCGACCATGATCATCGGGTTCTTCGCGACGGCGATCATCTGGGCGGCCGCCTCGATGTCGTCCGGGTCGGGCACAGGTGACGGGGTGGGTTTGGCCGCGGTGCCCATGTCGACCTCTGCGGCCATACCGAAGACATCCCACGGGGCCTCGATCCCCACGGGCCGGGGCCGCCCCGACAGCATGGTGCGGAAGGCATCGGCCATCAGTACCGGTGCCTCGGTTGGATGATTAATCCGCTCGGCCCACTTGGTCAGCCCGCGCAGCGTCGCCAGATGGTCCGGCAATTCGTGCAACTGCCCGCGCCCCTGGCCGATCAGGTGAGACATGATATTGCCCGTGATGCACATGACGGGCGCATTTGCCCCATAAGCCGTGCAGAGCGCCGCGCCGGAGTTCAACAGCCCCGGCCCCGGCACGACCGTATAGACCCCCGGCCTGCCGCTGGAGCGCGCATAGCCATAGGCCATGTATCCCGCGCCCTGCTCGTGGCGGGTGTGGATGAAACGGATGTCCTCGGCTTCGCGGGCCAGCGCATCGTTAAAGTCGTACATATGCGCGCCGGGAATACCAAAGACGGTATCGACCCCGTTTGCGGTCAATGACTTCGCGATGATCTCGCCGGTTGTTAATCGGGGCATCTGAGGCCCTCCTGATTTATGGCTCTGGGATGTGCTGACATTGGTCAGGCGAAGCTGATATCCACCCTGCCGAATGTGCCGAAATCCGTCTCGATGCGGGTGCCGGGCGGACATTCCAGTGGTCGCGTGAAACTGCCCGACAGGATCACGTGGCCCGGCTCGATCGCCTGCCCGTATCCGGCCATGCGCCGGGCAAGCCAGACGACGCTTTGCACCGGGTCATTCAGCACGCCTGCACCCAGCCCGGTCTCCTCGACCTCGCCATTGCGAAAGGCCATGGCGCCGACCCATCGCAGGTCGTGGTCGTCCACGCCGTGCCGTTGCGGGCCCAGCACAATCCCTGCATTGGCCGCATTGTCGCTGATCGTATCGGTGATGATGCGGCTCTGCCCGCTTGCCGGGTCCTTGCGCAGGACGCGAGTGTCCAGGATCTCGATTGCCGGGGCAACATGCTTGGTCGCTGCGATGACGTCATCGCGCGTCACATCCGCGCCGCTGAGCGCGCGCTCCATGACAAAGGCAATCTCGACCTCGATGCGCGGCTGGATGAACCGCCCCGCCGGCACGGTCGCGCCGTGGTCAAAGGCCATGTCGTCGAACAGGATACCGCTATCGGGAATGTCGATATTCAGCGCTTGCTGCATCGCTTTGGATGTCAGGCCGATCTTCCAGCCGATCACCCGGCGGCCCTCTGCCAGCTTTTGCGCGTGGATAGCCTTTTGAATCGCATAGGCGTCGTCCATGTCCATGCCGGGATGGCGCAGGGACAAGAGGCCGATCTGGGTACGGTTGGCCTCGGCCTGCAACAGCTCCGCTGCCGCTTGCGCGTGTTCTTCGGGTGTCATTCGTCCGCCACCCCGTTGCGCAGGATGCCGATGCCTGTGGCCTCGACCTCGACGACGTCGCCGGGCACCAGAAAGCGGGGCGGGTCGAAGCGTGCGCCCGCGCCCGTGGGTGTGCCGGTGATGATGATATCTCCGGGCTGGAGCATCATGAAGGTCGAGATATACGCGATTTGCTGGCGGATCGGGAACATCATGCGGGCGAGCACGTCGTCCTGCCGGGTCTCGCCGTTCACCCGGGTGACGATGCGTGCATCGTCCAGCTGCGCGGGGTCGGTGAAGGGCACCAGCCATGGCCCCATGGCGCCCGAGCAGTCCCAGTTCTTGCCTTGTGTGACGTTGAACTTGGCGTGCCGGACCCAGTCTCGGATCGTGCCCTCGTTGCAGAGCGTCAAGGCGGCGATGTGGTCATAGGCGTCCTCCGGCTGGATCCGCCGCCCGGATTTGCCGATGATCACGGCGATCTCGCCTTCATAGTCCAGCTTCTCACTTTCTGGCGGGCGGATCAGCGGCTGCTCGTGCCCGGTGAAGCCACTGGCAAAGCGCGGGAACAACGACATGTATTCCGGCAGTTCGCTGCCGTCCTTGTATTCGGCATTGCGGTCGGGAAAGTTCACGCCGACGCAAAGGATCCGCCGTGCGTTGGGCACCGGGATCCGGTAGGTGAACTCGGCATGCGTTGGTGACTTGCCCGCCGCTGCATCTACCAGCCGTGGAAGTCCACCGGCCTCTATCACATCGTGCAGGCTGGACCATTCTGGCAAATCGGGGCTGAGCGCGATCATGCCGTGATCGGTGACCGCCCCGTAGAACTCGGCGCCACCGGCGGTGTATGTTGCAAAGCGCATGTCTTCTCCTCAGGGGGCAATTATCGGTTGGGATTTCAACGCGCTGTCGACCAGCTTGGCGCCCTCGAACTCGGAGCCAAGCTCGAACCAGCTTTTCGGCGCGGCAGCCCCCCAGAGCGTCTGGCGTTGTGGGTCCTTGAGATCCCATTTGATCGGTTCGTGATCTGGGTCGATGGTCTGGTAATCCGAGCAATAGATCTCGGTCCGGTGGCCGTCTCTGTCCCGAATATACAGAAAGAACGCGTTCGAAATGCCGTGCCGACCCGGTCCGCGTTCGATGTTTTCAAGATAGCCGGTGGTCGACATCAGATCCAGCAGGTCGATGATGTTCAGCGGCGTTGGCACCCAGAACGCCGTGTGGTGCAGCCGCGGCCCTGTGCCATTGGTGAATGCCACATCGTGAACCCCGCCCTTTCGTTGCATCCAGGCGGCCCAGCTGCGCCCGGTGATGGCATCCTCGGTGTATTCTGTGACCCGAAAACCGATCTCGCCATAAAAGCGGACGCTTTCGTCGACATCGGCCGCGAACATGTTGAAATGGTCGATGCGCAGCGGTTTGACCCCGCGATAGAGCTTGTATTGCTGGTGGATCGGTTCCAGCCGGTCCATCGAGGCGTAAAATTCCAGCGGGATGCCGAACGGATCGCGTGTCCGCAGTACCCGCCCCATAAACGGGCGCTCGATCCACTCCACCGGCAGATCGCGGCCGGAGAACCATGCAGCGGCCTTGTCGAGGTCTTCCTCGCTCCAGACCTTGAAACCAAGCACACCGACAGATGGCGCGGCGGCTTTCTTCAGGATCATGCAATGATGACCACGTTCTTCCATAGCGCGCAGATAGATCGCATCGCTGTCTTCATGCGTGACCTGCAGCCCGAGCGTGTCGACATAAAAACTGCGGGACCAAACAAGGTCGGTGACGCGCAGTTCGACATGGCTTAGCCGGACAATATTGAATGGCGGGTCCAGGACAGGTTCCGGGATCGGCATTTTTTCCTCCGTTTTGTCTTTGGCCAGTGTTTTGGTCTGCGTTCAGGCGCCGAGGCGGGCTATCTTGTGCTGGCCGGTGGCGATGCCGATATGCTTGGTGTCCATGTAGAAATCGAAAGACCAATCGCCGCCGTCGCGCCCGATGCCCGACGCCTTGACGCCTCCGAACGGTGTCGGCAGGTGACGCACATTCTCGGAGTTCACCCAGATCATGCCGGCCTGCAGCGCGTGGGAGAAGCGCATCGCGCGGGTTAGATCATTGGTCCAGACATAGCCGGTCAGGCCGTAGGGCGTGTCATTGGCGATCGCCAGCGCCTCGTCCTCGGTTGCGAACGGGATCGAGGTCAGGACCGGGCCGAAGATCTCCTCGCGCGCGATCCGCATCTTGTTGTTGGCATTGGTAAACAGCGTCGGACGTACATAGAAGCCCTCGTCGCCAACTGTTTCGCCGCCAGCCGCCACGGTCGCGCCATCCTCGCGCGCGATGCCGAAATAGCTGGTCACCTTGCTGAAATGCTCCTCGCTGATCAGCGGACCGATCTCGGTGGCCGGATCCAGCGGGTGGCCGACCTTGATGCGGTTCACACGTTCGACCAGCCTGGTCTCAAAATCCTGGCGGATCGTATTCTGCACCAGAAGCCGCGACGAGGACGTGCAGCGTTCGCCATTGATCGAGTAGATCATGAAGATCACTGCATCCAGCGCGCGCTCGAGATCGGCATCATCAAACACGATCACCGGGTTCTTCCCGCCCAGCTCAAGATGCACCCGTTTCAGCGTATCCGCACCCTGTTTGGTGATCATCGCGCCGGTCCGGCTTTCGCCGACAAAGGCGATGGCCTTGATGTCGGGATGCTCGGTCAGCGCCTTGCCCGCATCGTGGCCATAGCCGTTGACCGTGTTCAGGACGCCCGGCGGCAGCCCGGCCTGCTCCGCGATCTCGACCAGAAGGCGGGCCGAAAGCGGGCTGTCCTCGGCGGGCTTGTGCACCACCGTGCAGCCCGCGGCCAGGGCCGGGGCGATCTTCCAGGTCGACAGCATGAAGGGTGTGTTCCACGGAGTGATGACGCCGACCGGTCCGATCGGCACTCTTGTGGTCAGGTTCATCAAGGTCGGTGAATAGAGGTTCTGCCCATCCCGCGCACCGGTGACCTGATCGGCGAAGAAGCGGAAGTTCTCGGCGCCCCGCACTGCCGCCTTGGACATGAAGCGCAGTGCCTGCCCAGTATCCCAGCATTCGCAGAGTGCGATCTCCTCGGCGCGCGCTTCGATAGCCTCGGCCACATTGATCAGGATCTTCTTGCGCTCCAGCGCAGGCATGTCGCGCCAGGCCGGGAACGCGTCCCGCGCCGCGGCCACCGCCGCATCGATATCCTCGGCGGTGCCGCGCGCCACGTCGCAGATCACGCTGCGATTCAACGGAGATCGGGTCTGAAACGCCGCCCCGCGCCCCCCGGCATCCGCACCGGCAATCCGGTTCTGGATGCCATGGGTGCGAAACCTGTCGAGATACCCGTCGAGTTTTCGAAGGTTGTCTTCAAGAGCAGTCATCCGATGTCCTCCAGATGGTCGCGGACATTGCCGAATTTCGGGGACATATCTGCGTCGATGTCTCGAATTTCGGCGGAGAGCGCGATGGAATGCGTTGCCATGGCAGGCGCCATGAAGTCCTTGAGGACGGCAAAGACGCGCGCGATTGCGTCCGCCTTGACGCTGTCCGGCCGGCCTGCGCGGAGGCGCACCGACAGATCCAGATAGCCGTGCTTCGCGTTTCCATCGGCCATCGCCACATGATCGACCCGTGTTGCACGAACCCGGACGCCCACCATGGGGAACACTTCGATACTCGCGGCCTCGGCGCGGATTGCCTCGCACAACGCGCCCATATTGACCACGTTTTCGAGGTTGGGCGAATAATCGATCTGAACATGTGGCATACATTTTCCTTAACATGTTTACTATTGCGTTGTTAAGTAAATTTGTTGATTCTTGTCAATGCCGATGTTCGAGTGGATCCGAAGGCCCAAACAATCTTCGAGGAGCATATGACTTCTGGACTACCTGAAACGACCCGTTCGCTCCCGATCGCGCTCATCCGTGCCCGTGAACGCGTCATGGCGCCGATACGTGAGATGCTCCGGGAGTCCGGGATTACCGAACAGCAATGGCGCATATTGCGTGTGCTGTCCGAAAGCGGCCCGCAGGATGCCTCACGTCTTGCCGAACGCGCCTGCATCCTGTTGCCAAGCATGACCCGCATCTCTCGATCACTGATCAAGAAGGGTCTGATCGAACGCGAAACTGACAGCAAGGACCGACGCCGCTACACCGTTTCGATCACACAGAACGGCCAGAAGATCATTGACGACAACCTGCCCAAAGCGACCGAGATCGCAGCGCAGTACAGGGCTCGGATTGGCGATGATCGTTTCGAGGCGCTGCTGGACTTGCTGCAGGACATTAGTGACCTGTAGGAATGGTATTGAAGGCATCGACCGACCTCAGCACCACTGCCCCCACTAAATATATGCCCCATGCGCCCGCTCACGGATGCCGATAGTTTGGATGGACCATGGTCTGAAGATGAGCTTGTGACCTGCCCTCGTTTTCAGGGCCAGTCGTAAATCGGGTTTGCTCTCCATTTGGTGCCATCATTCGGCGGCGTGAGCAATGGGTGCGGGCGCGGAGCCCTCGGATAGCTCAAGCGTCTGCGCCCATTGCGTTTTGTCAAAGGGCCGCGTTGCGGCGAACTCCTCCGGGGTTAGGTATTTCAGGCTGCT
>JBGCFK010000211.1:0-5401 GCA_045106875.1 Paracoccaceae bacterium
TTGGCGGTCTCGATTAGAGACGCGATGCGGCCCCAGGCTTTGCCACCTTCGTCGTGGCCTGCGAATAGTACGTTTTTTTTTTTTTTTGCAATCGGGCGTATCAGATTTTCGACAGGGTTGGGGTCGATCTCGACGCGACCATCGGCAAGGAAAGTCGGTAGGCCGCCCCAATGGCGATGGATGTAACCGAGCTTCTCGCCAAGCCGGGATTTTGCAGAGACGCGGGAGCGAGTTTCTGTGAGCCATGTTCGGAAGTCGGCGACCAGAGGTGCTGTTCTAGTCTGTCGGGCGGACGGATCGTCGACATGTTCACGCCGCGTGAATGCGCCAACTACTTCAGCGCGGCTGGCTATGATCCAGACTGATAGGATTCCGCTCTAACCTCCGCTTTCCGGGCAACATGTACCGGGGCCGTCCGTTCGACAGCCGTTACCTCATCCTCGATCCAGATGATGTCAGCGCGGTTGCTGTGATAGAGACTACCAGCATCACGCAAATGATGTTGCTTCAGGATTCCACGACCTACAGCCCAAGACACAACACGGCGGAGAACTGTCCAAGCATAGTCAGCATTCTTTCCAGACCAGTGGTCACGCCACTTCAGTGCCGTTGCCCTTATGCGGTGATCCTCGAAAGCTGAACGTGGGGCAGAGCCAAAGCTGGTGCGCGAGGGGTTCATGAGCCATGATCTTGCTGGCGCCAGCCCCCTCTCGGTCGATTGCAGCGATTGGTTTCCCGTCAGCACCTGTTTCGAATATGAATGCGCAGAGTTGCTCTGAGTCTGTAGAACATCACCTTTGTCTGCCTCTCGCGGGCGCCGGAGGAAGCTTCGTGGAAACGATAGAGCGGACTGCCAGAAACTTTGAGGATCAGTGTACCTCTAGGGCGCGACCCGTGCCTTGCTTGATGCGCTTATGATTTCGCCACCATGGTCGGACTTGCAACCGAGATACGCAGTCGGCCTGCCATCCGTTGTCGAGACTGACGAGCCTTCAATGATTGTTGCTCCGCACGCCGCTTTGTCACCGAGACGCGCCACTGACCGCCCCTCGACAGTCGATTGCGAAGTCGAGATCAGAGGTGTCACGCCGTGCCAGGGGCATTTGTGCAGATCACCAAGGCGGGCAACTGGTTTCACTTCGCTGCCTTTCGGTTCACGCGCGGGGCGGGATGGGACATTGCAAAGAGGCTCATAGGCCAAAAGATCGACAGTGCAGCCGTGATGCCAAGACCGAACGCAGGCGCTGCAAGGGCGATCTTGAGAAAGAGGGGTGTGTTAATCTGGAAGTCCGCATCGCCCATCAGCATCCACGTCAGCCAGCCTGCTCCAAGCGCAGGCAGTGCCAAGAGCCACCCGAGGCGTCGCTGACCGGCCTTCCACTCAATCTTGTAGATCTCCATCAGTTTTGGTCTGCGCTTCGCCTCGTCAAACGACACAGAAGTCCTGGGCGCCAGCTCGTACCGGCTAATCGTACCACGGTGGTCAATTGCCGGAGGACGACGCAGCTTCTTCACCGGCAGATCTCCCAACGTCCATCGCGATGGATGAAATAGAGATAGACCTTGCTGGAAACCCCTTCTTCCTCGAGATGTCTGAATCGCACAGGCACATTGACCCCTTTGGTTGTGAGCCATGCGACACGGTCGCTGGCTCCCAGATTGAGCTTCAACGCACTGGAGGGAAACGGATCCAATTCGAAGAGGTCGGGATTGTCGAAGAAAACCTGAAAGCCCGTACGGTGGCGAACATACCCTTCGGGCTGACCCGAGGCCTGGGCAAGTTCGCCGATCATGGTCGCGTATTCCTCCATCAGCACATCGTTCGATCCAGCTTTGAAAATGCCATGAAGGCGTCGGTATTCGGCTGCAAGACTATCACGGGTCGCCGTGTCGTTCATCAACACGTCGCCTTGCTCCCAACACCAAAGCGGCATCTCCTGGATGTTCTGAAAGCGGATGTTCAGCTCGAAAAACTCGCCATTGTCCCGGGATATCCAGTGCACGTCCTCGGCCTTTGCCAGCATCGGTGCGCCTTCTTCTCCGGGGATCACCTTAGGGTTTGGATCGCGGGACCCGGGATAGATCACCACTGTGAACGCTGTACGAGCGTCTTTGTTGGGATTCTCGTCCGGAAGCCAGTATTGCAGGGAAAGGCGCAGCTCGTACTCGGGGTCGAACGGCGCTGGCCAGGCGTATAGCTGCATTTCATTCCAGCCCGTCCTGATCCAGTGGGAAACGGGAAGCAATGCATCCACCGACGCACTGCGTCCTGCAGAGGAAAAGAACACACCCTGCACTTCGAGATCGACCTGGGGCCGACTGCTGGACCAGTTTACTGCGTAGAGATATTTCTGTTCATCTGCCATTGCCTGAACCCCGAATGTCCACACTGCCGTGAGGATTGCAAAGAGCGGCCCTATGAGAAGGGCGTGAATTCGCCTGGCCATGCGTCCGTAAGCCTGTAGCTGTTAATCTGTTCCCGGTCTGGAACCCATTCCGTGAGAGTCCCGCTGTCAACCACCTGACTGGACGAACTGTTGCGCTCGCCGTCCTCAACGCGGTCTGCCCCGTTGCCAGTGTTTATACGCTTGTAACTGGTGACACGCAAAACGGCACCGCGGTGAAAGAACTGGTACCCCCACGCGTTATCCTGCATTTTTACAGTCAGGCCGCCCGTCGTGGCCACGTTTGCGTCGTATCGAAAGACAGTACGGTCCGTCACGATGCTGTCAAAAAAGCCCTCGATCCCGCCACCGACAACAGCTGTCAGAGTAAAGCTGACATGGCCGTCTCCCGAAAGGTCGCCCGCCATCAGATCGTATGTGAACGAGAGGTTGGCAATCCCGATCAGATCCTCTGTCGGCGCTGATCCAACCCCTATGCTGATGTCGATGTAGAGCGACGGCTGAAGTTGGTATTCGACTACCCGAAGGTTGCGACCGTCTTCGGCATCTTCCAGGAACGCAACCAAGGCACGCCCCGCAGGATGGCGAGAGGCAGCACGCTTTAGCGCTTCGTAAACGTCGATTCGCATGCCAAGCCGAATGTCCAGCGAGAGGCCGCCCATTAATCGCCAGGTCAGGCCGGGGGCGCCTGAAAGTTCGACCTGCTCGCCTCCCAATTCTGCGACAAGCTCTGGGCCTTCTCGGTAGAAGTTGAAAATCTTGTCTGGGCTTTCGCTGGTCAGGCGCGTGGCGAGGCCCTTTCCAGCATTGCTGAGGGCGCCGATAATGCGGTCCACACCGCTGTTCGAGCGATTGTTCGGCGTCGGAGGGTTTGCCTGGCGGCGTAGGGAAGGTCCGCTCTCGTACGTCCTGCTCGCATTGGAGATCGAGCCGATAGACACGCGCTTGGAAGTGTTGCCATTGACGATTGTCAGGTTCGCGGCAACCCGCCAGCCATGTTGATCAACTTGCAAACGAGGACGACTCCCCATGCCAAGTTCCCCGCGCAGGGCCCTGCCTTCGCCTACGGGAATGGCACGCACCGCACCCTCGCGTGGCGCTTCGATGCCAACCGCACCCAGGAACCTGAGCGATGGGACAGTGATTGCCTTGAACCCGAAGGTCTCGCCGGGGGTCAAGGTGATCGAGAACTGCTCCTCCTTGATCATGATTGCCCGGTTCAGGATCATGTCGATGACAATCGAAAGAGCTTCCATGGCAAGATAGTGATCCGAGCCAGGCTCGAAAATGTCGGTGTTGAGCCATGTCGGCCGTGGATTTGTCTCGGTCACCCATTCGATGCTGCGACCCGGCGTGCTGACCTGGGTCTCGCCCGGATCATCTGTCCATGTGACCGTATGCGAACCGTGCGGGCACTCACCTTCCATTTCGATATCGACAGTAACCGTGTCCTTCAACGGTGTGCCCTGAAGGTAGCCCATGAAACCAGGCTCTCCCGAGACAAAGGTGTCACCGACGAAGTAGATCTTGCAATCGGTTTCTGCCAGTTCGCTTTCGCCCTTAAGAATAACGCGTTGGTTTGGCTCACCGTCTTTGCGGCAGGTGACAGTGATCTTCTTGATACAGGGCGTGAGAGTCTCGCAATTGCAGTTCGCTTCGCCCTGCTCCGTATCCATCACGCTACCATCTGCAGGTGGATCGGGAGGGATCGGGCTTTCGGTCAGCGCCTCTCCGCCATTGTTCAGATAATCGCCATAATGCGCATCGACGGCAGTCTGTTCGATAATCTGACCGGCACCGTCCGAGCCGCCTTGCGCCATGGCGTCTCTGATGGAACGGCTTGTCTGCAGAGCGCTGGTGAAGTTTTCCGGCTGGGTTTGCGCCAGATAGGCGATGTCTTCAATCGTCGGCTCGTACGTCATGTCGACTCTCCGCGTTTGGCGTTCTGCCGGATTGTTTCGGGAAAGCTCTGCTCATCTCGGGCTATCTCCGCCAAGAGGTCGCGGCGGATGCGGCCACGCGGGATCCATTGTTCCAGCAAGTCACACTTGCGCCAGGGTGCAGTGGTGGGATTATCAAGTATTGTCGCAGCATCACCATAGTTTGCAGCAAAATCGAAGCCAAACTCCAGAACGCATCGCGCCAATGCCCGGATCTGACGGACCGAGATCATGTCGATGGGCTTGCCAATGCGGCCACCAGCCTCCACCGCCTCCAGTGTTTCGGCTGCGGTGCGGTCCGGATAGGTCTCCAGCAATTCGCGGGCCATCTTCATGTTCGAGCGGCGCTTCTGCAATGCACCGAAGCGCGCATATTCCACATGCCCGATGCGGAATGCACGGGACGGGCCGCCATCATCAATGCGCGCATCGTCGGGCGTCACTGAAATCAACCTTCCACCATAGTCACCCGGCTTGGCATCCAATTCGGGCGCGGGCGCAAGGCCTGCATTTTCCGGCAGCAACATAAGGGGGGTAACCGGCAGGATCAGCCGCCCGATGTCTTTGAAGAACCGTGCAAGCTTCCATGGCTCGATGGCTTGCATCATATCGAGCGCAACACGTGGATCGTAAAAGCGGAAATAGACCGGTGCCTCCGCGTCGGCAGGTGTCCAGAGCATCGTGTACTTCCGCAGATGCGCCCTCAGTTGACGGAGCGTTGCATGGGATTGCAGCAGGATACCCCAATGCTGGTCTTGCGGCAGACCTGCCAACCAATCGACAATCCCGCCATCAGGCTCGATACGGACAAGCCACGGCGCCATCATGCGTGTGCTGGGATCGGCGCTGGTGTAAAGGCAGGTGCTTTGTACGTCATCTGAAGCAGTTTTGTCCGAAACATCCCGGCAATTCACGCCATCGATCACTGCCCAGAGAGGGGGTGCGTTGTGCGCAAGCAGGCTGCTCCAGTCCACATCCTTCAGAGTGACGGCGACAGCGTCCCGGCTTTCGCCGGGCGTATTCAGCGCTCCATCGTGCATCAGGCGTCCGGGCAGT
>JBGCFK010000212.1:0-3140 GCA_045106875.1 Paracoccaceae bacterium
CGACCCGGCATTATCGAGCGCCCGGCCAAGCCCCTGATCATTGCCATCGCTGAGCCGCTCGATCTGCGTGCGCTCCTCGGCTGACACATCGCCGATCTCAAGGATACCGTCGACGAACATCCGCAATCCCGCATGGGTCGGCACCCGCCCGGCAGAAGCATGGGGGCTTTCCAGCAGTCCAAGCTGCTCCAGATCCTGCATGACGTTGCGGACTGTCGCAGCGGACAGAGTATTCTCCAGCTCTTTGGAAATGGTGCGCGAGCCGACAGGCTCACCTGTGTCGATATACGTCTCCACCAGCCGCCGGAAAATATCCCGACTGCGGTCATTCATATCGGCAAGAGGTGAAACAGCGTCCATATCTGAGAGGTAGAAAGCAGAACGGGTCCGGTCAATGGGGCCGAATGTAGTTCTGGGCTGCCATTGCTTTCTTGACTGCCGTTACCAGTTCCTCGGGTGGGCATGGTTTGGGCAACATTGGCGCGACTACCGCGCCCGTTGCGACCTCAGCAAAGCCCATATATCCAGACATGTAGATGACGGGAATGTCAGGCCAGATTTTTCTGACACGTTCCACCAATTCAAAGCCGCCCATACCATCCGGTAGCCCGACATCAGTGAGCAACAAATCAAAGTGATTGCCCCGCTCTAT
The DNA here is from genome assembly GCA_045106875.1 of Paracoccaceae bacterium. GTDB lineage: Bacteria > Pseudomonadota > Alphaproteobacteria > Rhodobacterales > Rhodobacteraceae > Thermohalobaculum. The sequence goes on from JBGCFK010000212.1 coordinate 653, forward strand.
AAGAGCAAGCGCGTCATTACCGGAGGCAGCACCCAAGACATCAAAACCATGGGCCTGCAGAACCGACTTCATCGCGTCCAAAAGCGTTGGCTCATCTTCTACGATTAGGATTTTGCGCAAAGCAGAAACACCTTCCCCAGCAACGTCTGTTGCGGTTTGTGCAACGGCAGGCTTGGTCTCATCCGAGACGACCTCGCCTGCAGGGACGCGTCGTGCCGTCCTACTTGGCAACAACAGGCGAACAGCCAAGCCGCCGGTCGCCAGATTTTCGATCTTCAATTCACCATTTGATTGCTGCGCGAACCCGTAAGCCATGGAAAGGCCAAGGCCAGTACCCTTTTGTACATCTTTAGTTGTGAAAAACGGATCGGTCGCTCTTCGACGGACTTCGTCCGTCATGCCTGCGCCATTATCGATAACGGCGACCTCCACCATCTCGCTTTCGTCCCAAAGGCCGGCATCACTGTTCTCAGCCGATGAAACCGCGCGGGCACTGACGATGATCCGGTCGCCTTCACCTGACCGCATAACAGCGTCACGCGCGTTGATGATCAGATTGAGAACAGCGTTCATCAATTGCGAATGGTCGCAATGCACTTCAACCCCATCATCGGGCAGGTCGAAGTCAAGGGTTATGACCTCTTCAATGGTTGGCTCAACCAGTGATCGCAATTCGCCAAGTGTTGCGGCAACGGGTTTCGATTCCGCCAACCCCGGCTGCTGTTTGGCAAAGGAAAGCAATCGGCCCGTCAGATCAGCGCCCCGCGTCGCCGCTTTGGTTGCAAGGTCAAGATACCGTTCAGTCTGTGCCCGATCCTGCGCCGTCTTTGCCAAATCAAGCGCGTAGATCATGGTTGCCAACAGGTTGTTAAAGTCATGGGCAATGCCGCCGGTCAGCTGACCAAGTGCATCAAGACGGCTCGAACGTTCAATCTGTTGGCGGTTGGTTTCCTGCTCAGAAACATCATCCAGAATGATGACCGTTCTGATGAGGTGCCCTGCATCTTCTACTGGTGCGCTTGAAACACGAACGTAGCGTCGCCCACCTGATATCCCGCGCGTCATCATGCTGATTTCACCGCGCAACGTCTCACCGGAAAGGCTTCGCTGGATGGGATCGTCCAAAGTGTCATGAGGATGGAGGTCGACATGGTCGAGAAACCGGATTTCACCCGGCCACGCGAAGGGCACCGGTGTTTCAGCTTCGTCCACAATCTTGCGTGCAGCAGGATTGATGATTGCAACGTCGCCGTTCGCGCGTAACCCAATGACCCCGCTGGAGCTGGCGTCCAGAACAGCACGCAATTGACGTTCGGTGTTGTCACGCTGCTCAACGGCATTGGTGATCGTTTCACGCGCCTGGTTGATCGCTGTTTCAATGGCCTCAATGTCATCTTCTGCGCCCGCCTGCCCCCGATGGAGATCCAATGGCGGCGCCCGCCCCATCCAGTCGATCGCAGACACATACGTGGCGATCGCACGAAGGTGGCGACTAATCAAATGTCTGAAGGCCAGTAAGATCACCAATGATGCGAGAGCCGTCTTGGCGAGGTTTGACAGGAAAACGGTGAACACCTGAGCATAGATATTTGACCAAATGCGATCCGTGCTGAGGCCCAGTGTCAGCACACCAAGTTCGCGTGGGCCGCCATTCGTACCTAACCGTTTCAAGCTGATCTCGGCTGGGTCCACTTGGGCTGCTGAACCGGTTTCGAAAGACCAGCTGCGTCCCTCAGGCGTTGTCAGTGTAACCGCTTCAACACTTGCCTGGGATAGTATCCCCTTTAGCAAAAGCTCTACCTGATTGAAGTTGAACGCCCAAAGCGCGTCTGACAGGCTTCCACCGAAGCCAACTTCGACTTCCTTTGGGATCGCCCGCAATGCAGCTTCCTGCCTGCCATAGCTGACGTAAAGCTGGGCAGCCGTTGCCAGAACTGAAAGAACTGCATTGCAAAGAAGCGTAATCGCCAAAAGGCGAAACGCTAATCGGTTGCTTCCCAGACGCTTCAAGATGTCAGTTTGCGTTGTGAGAACGCATTATCGCCGCCAGTGATCCATCATTTCGCATTTCCTGCAATGCGGCGTTGAAGTCGGAGACGATCCGGGCGTGATCAGGGCGGGTTCTTACCACGGCCATGTGAACCTCCCGGCGTGCCAGAACACCCGGGATCATCTCGACAAGGTCCGAAAGTTCGGGATCTTCGACATTGATCGCATGGCCAACGACATGCTCGCTATCCAGCGTCAGGTCTGCACGCCCAGCAGCGACCATTCTTATGCCCTGCAGGGTTGTTGTAACCTCATACTTGTCGAGGGTATCCGCGTTGTCGAACCCCTCTTCGTAAAGAAAACCTGTGCCAACTGCGATCCTGTGACCCTCTAGACCACCGAGCGTCTCATAAGAAATCGGGCCACCCTTGCGGCCAACGAACCGTATCTCGGTTGCCATAAAGGGATTGCCATAAGCGACTGACTTTTCCATCTCCGC
>JBGCFK010000213.1:0-11363 GCA_045106875.1 Paracoccaceae bacterium
CCATAGTGCGCTCGAACTATATGATGCCCGGCAATATCGAGTTCTATGAGCATTCGCTGAAGATCTGGGAGGACCTCTCTCACGACCTCAACTACAACGTCATGTTCAGCCAGCGCGCCCATGTGGCGTTGATGTTCTCGCCCTCGCATACCGATGGGGGACGGCGGCGTTACAACCTGATGCGAACCCACGGGATCGATGGAGAGCACTGGGATCTGAAGAAGCTGAAGCGCGAGATCCCCTACCTGAACTACGGTCCCGATGCCCGCTTCCCCATCGAAGGCGCGTTCGTCCAGCCGCGTGCCGGGACCGCCCGGCATGATGCAGTCAACTGGGGCTACGCGCGCGGCGCCGACCAGCGGGGTGTCGACATCATCCAGAACTGCGAAGTGCTGGATTTCATTCATGAAGACGGTGCGGTCGTCGGGGTCCATACCTCGAAGGGCGAGATCCGGGCGGGCAAGATTGGGCTGGCCGTGGCGGGTTCGACCTCAACGCTGGCGCCCAAGGCCGGGCTCGGCAAGCTGCCCATAGAGACGCACAAGCTGCAGGCTTTTGTCTCGGAGCCGATCAAGCCGCTGATCGACCACGTGATCGTCTACGGCTACGGCCATGGGCACTATTACATCAGCCAGTCCGACAAGGGCGGGCTGGTCTTTGGCGGCGATCTGGATTTCTATAATTCCTACGCGCAGAAGGGTAATCTGCCACTGGCACAGGACGTCATGGGCAATACGATGAATATCGTACCGATGGCGGGCAGGGTGAAGATCCTGCGCCAATGGGCCGGGATCATGGATATGTCCATGGATGGCTCGCCCTTCATCTGCCGGACCGAGGTGCCGGGGCTCTACCTGAATGCGGGCTGGTGCTATGGCGGGTTCAAGGCGATCCCGGGATCGGGCTGGTGTTTTGCCCATACCATCGCGACCGGGGAAGCGCACGAGGCCAACCGGCGCCTGACGCTCGACCGGTATCAGCGTGGCTTCACCATCGATGAAGGCGGAGGCGGTCCCGTGCCGAAGCACCACTGATGACCATGCAATTCAACGGTGGCACGAGATGAGCGAAGTTGTCCGCACAAAGCTTGATGACTTGCCCAATCTCGTCGATGCGCCCGGCCATGTGCTGCGGCGGCTCGGAGGTGACAGCGTGATGATGCAGGAGGCGCGCATGCCTGCCGGTCTCACCTTCGCGCCGCATGCCCATCATAACGAGCAGCTTGTTCTGGTGCTGGAAGGTCAGGTCAGACTCGATATCGGCCCGGACGCAGTGCCGCACGAGCTGGGCCCCGGAGATATGATGCTGATCCCGCCGCATGTGCGCCATGGCGGTGAGGCCCTGTCTGATTGCCGTCTGATCGATGCGTTCAGCCCGCCGCGGACGGCGGTGTTGGGCGAGGAGGAACCTGAATGATCCGCATACCCTGTCCGTTCTGTGGCACCCGTGATCATACCGAGTTCTCTTATGAAGGTGATGCCACGGTCCAATACCCGGCTCTCGATGCTTCTGAAGACGCGTGGTTCGATGCAGTCTATCTGCGTCACAACCCACGCGGTGACCACACGGAATACTGGCGCCATGCCTTCGGTTGCGGTGCTTTCCTGCAAGTCGAGCGCAACACCGTAACACACGAAATCGGCGCCGTGACACTGGCCCATCCGGGCATGCGCAAGGTGGTTGAGACATGACTGGTTATCGTTTGCCCCAAGGCGGGCTCATCGACCGCACCCGCAATGTGAACTTCACCTGGGATGGCACGCGCCATGTCGGGTGCGCCGGAGACACGGTGGCCTCGGCCCTGATGGCACATGGCGAGCGGATTATCGGGCGTTCGTTCAAGTATCATCGCCCGCGCGGGATCATGTCGGCTGGCGTCGAGGAATCGGGCGCTATTGTCTCGCTCTGGTCCGGACCCGAGCGGGTGACCAACGTCAAGGCCACGACCACCGAGATCGCCGAGGGGCTGGAAGTGCGGGGCCAGAATGCCTTTCCCAGCGTGCGCTGGGATCTGGGCGAGGTGAACAATCTCGCGGGCCGCTTCTTTGGTGCGGGTTTCTACTACAAGACGTTCTTCGGGCTGACCCGCCAGGGCACGTGGGAATGGATGCAATTCGAGAAGATCATCCGACAGGCAGCCGGGATGGGCCGCTCCTCGACCAGTCCGGATCCCGATCACTACGAAGTGGTCCATGATCACTGCGATGTTCTGATCGTCGGCTCCGGGCCCGCCGGACTTGCGGCGGCGGAGGCCGCATGCGCCAAGGGTCTCGACGTCATCGTCGTCGAGCAGGACTTTGCGCTGGGTGGCTCGGTGGTCTCCGGCCTCACGGCCGAGGTCGACGGGCAGCCGGCTTCCGCATGGCTGTCGGGCAAACTCGACATGCTTGCGGGCAAGGCGCGGATCTGGCCCCGCACGACTGCGTTCGGGCTTTATGACCACGGGGTTGTTGGCCTGCTGGAGCGGGTCACCGATCACCTGCCCAAAGGGACCAAGGGTCGTCTGCCGCGCGAGCGTATGCGGATTGTCCGTGCGCAGCGCATCATTCTTGCCACAGGCGCTGTGGAGCGGCCCTTTGCCTTTGGCAACAACGACCGCCCGGGTGTGATGCTGGCTTCGTCTGCCGCTGCCTATGTGGACCGGTTCGGCGTGGCACCCGGGGCCAGGATCGTGGTCGCAACCAACAACGATTCGGCATATGGCGCAGCGGCGCGGCTGGCAGGTGCGGGCATCGAGACCATCCTGTTGGACGCGCGCACCGAAATCCCCGATGCAGCAGGCGCCATTGCGGAAGCCGCCGGGGTCGATGTCCGTCTCGACCGAGTGCCGGTCGAGGCCGATGGTGCGCGCGGCGTCAAGTCGGTCGAAATCGGACGGCTTGCGGAAGGCCGGGCTTTGCGTAAGGGCATGCTGAATTGCGATGTGGTTGCGGTCTCCGGAGGCTGGACCCCGGTCATGCACCTGATCTCCCACAAGGGGATCAAGCCTACATGGCGCGAGGGCCTGTCCGCCTTCGTTGTGGCAGACACCGGCATGGAGCCTGTCACGCTTGTTGGCGCGGCGGCGGGGCAGTTCTCGACCGAAGCTGCGGTCAAGGCAGGACACGCGGCAGGCGAGGATGCGACAGATGCGATGAAAGGCAAACTTCCCGCGCCGGTCGCACCAACGGCGCAGGATTGGGAGAAGCCGCTGCTCCCGCTTTGGGAGATCCGCGAGCGCCATCACAAGCTGAAGTCATTTGTCGATCCACAGCACGATGTAACCTGTGCCGATGTCCGGCTGGCGCATCAGGAGGGCTATGTATCGGTCGAGCATATGAAGCGGTATACGACGCTGGGCATGGCCACCGATCAGGGCAAGATGGGCAACATCATCGGGCTGGCGCTGATGGCCGAGGCTTCGGGCAGCACGATCGCCGAGACCGGAACCACGACCTTTCGCCCGCCCTACACGCCGGTCTCCATCGGGGCCGTCGCAGGCGATGAACGCGGCACCCATTGGCGGCCCACGCGGCATACGCCCATGCGCGCCGAGCACGAGGCGCTGGGGGCAAAATTCACCGATGCCGGTTTCTGGCGCAGGCCGTGGTACTACCCCCAAGGCACCGAGGGGCTGGCCGAAGCTGCAATCCGTGAGGTCAAGACCGTCCGCAACGGTGTCGGGATGGTCGACGTCTCGACGCTGGGCAAGATCATGGTGCAGGGTCCGGATGCGACCGAACTGCTGAACCGTGTCTACTCCAACGCCTTTGCCAGGGTGGCTGTGGGCAAGGCGGGTTACGGCCTGATGCTGCGCGATGATGGCGTCGTGTTCGATGACGGGACGACCTGGCGCCTGTCCGAGACCGACTATTTCATGACCACGACCACCGCGAATGCCGGGCCGGTCATGCTGCATCTGGCGAACCTTCTGCAGGTGCGCTGGCCCGATCTGCGCGTGCATATCACGTCTGTCTCGGATCACTGGGGCGGTGTTGCCGTGGCGGGGCCGAAGGCGCGCGGGGTGCTGGACGGGCTCTGTCCGGATATCGAATTTTCCGACAGTGCGTTCCCGTTCATGGGCGTGCGCGAGGGGCATATGACAGTGGATGGTGGGCAGATCCCGGTGATGACAGCGCGGCTTTCGTTCTCGGGCGAACAGGCGTGGGAGGTGATGGCACCTGCGGACTACTGCGGCGTCATGTTCCGTGCCCTGACTGCGAAGATCGCAGAGGCGGGCGGCGTGCCCTACGGGCTGGAAGCCATGGACTGCATGCGTGTCGAAAAGGGCCATGTCACGGGCCGCGAACTGGACGGCCGCACAACGCCTGCGGATGTGGGGTTGGGCGGCAGTGCGTCCGGAAAGAAGGACTATATCGGGCGGGTGCTGGCCGGGCGACCCGAACTGGTGCGCGAAGACCGCCCGACACTCGTAGGTCTGATCCCGGTCGAGGAGGACGCGCGCTTCAAGGCAGGCTCGATTCTGTTCCCGCTTGGTGAAAGCCGAGGTGCGGGGCTTGGCCATGTGTCCTCGATTGCGGACAGTCCGACGCTGGGTGCCTGGGTCGGATTGGGCTTTGTTTCGGGAGGGCTGACCGAATGGGAGGGCAGGGAGATCATGGCGCGCAACCCGATTGACAGTCAGGACACGAAGGTGCGCGTGGTCTCGCCGCATATGTATGACCCCAAAGGGGAGCGGATGCATGGTTGAGCGCGCATCTCCCTTTGCAGCAGACGTGTCAGGTTCGGCTGTTGGTGTCACCATGGAGATTGCTCCGCGGGGTAGCCTGTGGCAGGTGGCAGCCTGGCCCGAGAGTTTCGACGCGATCGAGAAGGCTCTGGCGAGCGCCTGCGGGTGCAAGGCGCCGAAGCCCGGACGGGCCGTGGAGACCAAAGCCGGAGGGCTGTTGATCCGAACGGAGCCGCTGAAGTGGTGGGTCATGGGCGCCGATGCCGCAGACTGCCCGCTGCGGCCAGATTCGGATCAGGGCGCGTCCTTGGACATGTCCCATGATCAGGCAGGGGTTATGTTGATCGGCGAAGCCGCAGCCGAGATCTGCAAGCGCATGTTATCGCTGGATTTGCGCGAGTTGGCATTCCCCGATCTGACATTCGCCAGCACGCATATGCACCACATGATCACCAAGGTGCTGCGACATGACAGGGGCGGCGTGCCTGCCTATCAGGTCATGGTCATGCGTGCCTATGCGGACGATCTGCGCGCGCTCGCAGCGCATCACCTCGAGCATTTTGGCTGACATCAGCCTTGCGTCGCGCTTTCCGGGAACGGTCGTCCGGGATGGGTGCGCGCACGGGGACCGCAAAACACTGTCAGGCGCAAGGCATTTGCGTTTCTGCGGCTATCCCTTCAGGTCCGCGATGTCGCCGGGGGCAGCGAATTTGCGGGACTTTTCACCCCTGGTAACCCCTGGCATATCGTCGGGCGTTGCGAAGCTTGCGATCCAGTCATGATCCAGCAGACCCCGGTCACGCCTTCCATTGCCTTGTGCCAAATCTCGGTGGGATTGGTTCTGCTGGTTGTCATGTCTTCGTCTCCATCAATGTGCTCTGCTGTCTGAAAGCATTGGCAATGATGGCAACTTGTTGAAACCGCGCGTTTACGCTGCAGCAAATGCTGCGCTTGGCGCCCGGATGGAGATGTCCCCTGGCGCAAGGCATCCGCGAGAACCGAGAGTGTCTTGGCTCAGACCACGGTTCAAATCGGGTTTGGCGCGTAGTCCGGTGCAATGGGACCTGCATTTGTGGAGTGCTTGAACTCGTACCCCACCTGGTCGCCCTCGTGCCATGCGCATGTTACCAGCCCATGGCGCACAAGGCTCTCGCCCTGAAAGATATCCGCAAAGCCGCGCAGGGGTGGTCGCCCCTCGGCAGTGATCACGAAACCTTCATCTGAGATCTGGGTGATTGGAAACTCGTCCTTGCCTACCTGCACGCAGAATCTGGACTCGGCCCGCTTCTTGCGCGCGGACATGCTTCTTCGTTCGGTCGTACCGTTCATGTCTCATCCCCACACTGCAACACCCTGATTCTCGACGATAGATACTTTTTTCCGGTAAACCATCCTGCGCCGCATCAATTCGACCATTGCAGTGCAGCACGCGCGCCCGCTTGCACCTGTCCGAGGGATGCCTTAGACCCCGCGAAACCCGTCTGAGACCTCTGGCCGCCGCGCGGCCCCCGGAGCCCAAAAATGCCAAAACGCGACGACATCTCCTCGATCATGATCATCGGGGCAGGTCCCATTGTGATCGGTCAGGCCTGCGAGTTTGACTATTCCGGTGCCCAGGCCTGCAAGGCCCTGCGTGAAGAGGGGTATCGGGTCATTCTGGTCAACTCCAACCCAGCCACCATCATGACTGATCCGGGGTTGGCTGATGCGACCTATATCGAACCGATCACGCCCGAGATTGTTGCCAAGATCATCGAAAAGGAACGCCCTGACGCGCTGTTGCCCACTATGGGCGGTCAAACCGGGCTGAATACGGCGCTTGCAGTCGCTGACCTCGGGGTGCTCGACAAGTTCGGTGTCGAGCTGATCGGCGCCCGGCGCGAGGCCATCGAGATGGCAGAGGATCGCAAGCTCTTCCGCGAAGCCATGGACCGGATCGGGTTGGAGAATCCGAAGGCCACAATTGCCGAGACCATCGAAGAGTGCATGGCGGCCATCGACCATGTCGGCCTGCCCGCCATCATCCGTCCCGCCTTCACGCTTGGCGGAACGGGCGGCGGAGTTGCCTACAACAAGGCAGAATACGAAGCGATCTGTCGATCCGGTCTCGATGCTTCACCGGTCAATCAGATCCTGATCGACGAATCGCTCCTCGGCTGGAAGGAGTTCGAGATGGAGGTCGTTCGCGACAAGGCGGACAATGCGATCATCATCTGTGCCATCGAGAACGTCGATCCGATGGGCGTGCACACCGGTGACAGCATCACTGTCGCGCCCGCCCTTACGCTGACCGACCGAGAGTACCAGATGCTGCGCAATGCCTCGATCGCTGTCCTGCGCGAGATCGGGGTCGAGACCGGCGGCTCCAACGTCCAGTTCGCCATCCAACCGGATACGGGCCGGATCGTGGTGATCGAGATGAACCCGCGGGTCTCGCGGTCCTCGGCGCTGGCGTCCAAGGCAACCGGGTTCCCGATCGCGAAGATCGCGGCGAAACTCGCCGTGGGCTACACGCTGGACGAGTTGGACAATGACATCACCGGGGTCACACCCGCCAGCTTCGAGCCAACCATCGACTATGTGGTCACCAAGATACCTCGTTTTGCATTCGAGAAATTCCCCGGCGCCAAGCCAGAACTGACCACTGCCATGAAATCCGTCGGCGAGGCCATGGCCATCGGACGCACTTTCCACGAATCCATGCAGAAAGCCCTTTGCTCGATGGAGACCGGGCTCACGGGGTTCGATGATATCGAAATAGAGGGTCTTACGCGGGACCAGACCGATGATGAACGCAAACGCGCCGTCGTGGCTGCGCTGAACCGCCAGACACCCGACCGGATCCGCGTGATCGCCCAGGCCATTCGCGAGGGTCTGACGCTGGCTGAAATCCAGGCTGCCACCAAGTTCGATCCCTGGTTCCTCGAACGCATCGACGAGATCGTCTCGGTCGAGGCGCATCTGGTCGCCAATGGTTTGCCCGAGGCCACCGAAGAACTGCGCAAGCTGAAGATGCTTGGTTTTTCGGACGCACGCCTCGCCACATTGACCAACCTGACAGAAGACGGCGTGCGCCGCATCCGCCTCGCCCACAACATTACCTCAGCGTTCAAACGCATCGACACATGCGCTGCGGAGTTCGAAGCAGTCACGCCGTACATGTACTCGACCTACGAAGCTCCGGTTGCGGGCGAGGTCGAGTGCGAGGCACGCCCCTCCGACAAGAAGAAGATCGTTATCCTCGGCGGTGGTCCGAACCGGATCGGGCAGGGGATCGAGTTCGACTATTGTTGTTGTCACGCCTGCTATGCGCTGACCGAGGCAGGCTACGAGACCATCATGGTCAACTGTAACCCCGAGACAGTCAGCACCGACTATGACACCTCGGACCGGTTGTATTTTGAACCGCTGACACAGGAAAACGTGCTGGAGATCCTGCGGGTCGAACAGGAGAACGGCACGCTGCATGGCGTGATCGTCCAGTTCGGCGGACAGACGCCGCTGAAACTGGCGCGCGGGCTGGAGGCTGCGGGCATCCCGATCCTCGGCACCACGCCTGATGCCATTGATCTGGCCGAGGACCGCGAGCGGTTCCAGAAGCTGCTGCATGAGCTTGATCTGCGACAGCCGCACAATGGTATCGCCAGCACTGGCGACGAGGCTTTCACCATCGCCAATCAGGTCGGTTATCCCGTCGTGATCCGGCCATCCTATGTGCTGGGCGGCCGCGCGATGGAGATCGTCCGCGACGACACCGAATTGCGCCGCTACATCACCGAAGCCGTCGTGGTATCGGGCGACAGCCCTGTGCTGATCGACAGTTATCTTTCAGGTGCGGTTGAAGTGGACGTGGATGCGCTTTGCGATGGTGAGCGCGTTCATGTGGCGGGCATCATGAAGCATATCGAAGAAGCTGGCGTGCACTCGGGCGACAGCGCGTGCTCCCTGCCGCCGCATTCCCTCAGCCCCGAGATCATCGAGGAACTGCACCGCCAGACCGAAGCGATGGCGCTTGGTCTGGAAGTGCGCGGCCTGATGAACGTGCAGTTCGCCATCAAGGACGACGACATCTACGTGCTCGAGGTCAACCCGCGCGCATCCCGGACAGTGCCTTTTGTCGCCAAGGCAGTGGGCTCGCCCATTGCGGCCATCGCGGCGCGCCTGATGGCGGGTGAGACCCTCGATGCCTTCGATCTGAAGGACCCCCAGACCCCGCACACGGCGGTCAAGGAAGCGGTGATGCCGTTTGCCCGGTTCCCCGGTGTGGACACGCTGCTGGGGCCGGAAATGCGCTCGACCGGCGAGGTCATGGGGCTGGATACAGGCTTTGCGCGGGCCTTCCTCAAGAGTCAGCTGGGCGCAGGCACGCCGTTGCCTTCCGGAGGTACGGTGTTTGTGTCGGTCCGCGATCAGGACAAGGAACTGATCACCGAAGCTGCCCGGATCCTGACGGACAAGGGCTTCGAGATCATCGCGACCGGAGGAACGGCGGACCATCTGAACGCCGAGGGCGTGGCCGCGACCCGTATCAACAAGGTCTACGAGGGGCGTCCCAACATTGTCGACAGGATGAAGGATGGCGGGGTCGTGCTGGTGTTCAACACCACGGAAGGCGCGCAGTCGATCCGCGACAGCTTTGATATCCGGGCGATCTCGCTGCGCAGCAAGATCCCTTATTACACCACGGCCGCGGGTGCGTTGGCAGCCTCGCAGGCAATTGCGGCCATGTCAGAGGGCGACCTCGAGGTTGCTCCGCTACAGGACTATGTTGCGCACGGCTGACAAGACTTGCAGTTGAGCGAACCGCTGCCTATCTTGTGCATCCGTATCGAGCCGCGCTTCACCAGCGCGGCTTGGTTTTTTTAGACCAGTGCGTGCGCCGGGGGGGCGCGCGACGGATGCATGAGGGGGCCATGGAAAAGGTTCCGGTAACAAAGGCCGGCTACGATCGGCTGAATGACGAATTGAAAACGCTGAAGGAAGCGGAACGCCCGGCGGTCATCAAGGCCATTGCCGAAGCGCGGGAGCATGGCGATCTGTCAGAGAACGCCGAGTATCATGCCGCCCGCGAGCGTCAGAGCTTCATCGAGGGGCGGATCCAGGAACTGGAGAGCGCCATCAGCCGTGCTGATGTCATCGACCCGACCAAGATGAGCGGAGACAGCATCAAGTTCTCGGCCACGATCGATATCGTCGATGAGGACACTGACGAGGAAAAGACCTACCAGATTGTAGGCGAGGTCGAGGCCGATATCGACAATGGCAGGCTGAACATGCGCTCACCTCTGGCCCGCGCACTGATCGGCAAGGAAGTTGGCGATCAGGTGGATGTGAAGACACCGGGTGGCGGCAAATCTTACGAGATATTAAGCATTAAATATATCTGATTGCGCAGTTGCGCTGAATCTGCGATTCTAGGCGCATGGTTGATCATTCCAGCGATAAGGATGACGGCCTCAGGCTTTTACGGGCAACAAATACCGAGGCAGGCTGGGGCTGGTCAGATATGAACACGCGCGCTACCGCGTGGCTAGGCGCCCAGTGGAAAAACGCTGTTGGCGATCGCAGAGGTTCATCCATGTCGATGAAGAGGGCTTCCCTCATTGCATCGGTCGTCTGGGTCCTCGCCGTCTTTGCCTATGGCATAGGGTATCTGGCAGAGTTGGATGCGGTGGATACGACCCGCAAACTCCCGACACTCGATTTCATGTTCCTCGCCTTTGCGATTGCCGGGCCGTTGGCGATGCTCTGGATCGTCGTGGCGTTGCTCAGCAAGGCCGAGATGCTGTCCGAGAACATCGGTGCCCAGGGCGAAAGCGCGCTTGCGCTGGCGGCTACGGTGGCAAACCTGAACGACAGTATCGATGCGCTGAGCGCCGCAACCCAAGGACGCCTGATCGAGGCTTGCGACAGGATGGAGCGTCACTCGGACAACGCGACGGCCACGTTCGAGCGGAACCTCGAAGAGACAGGCTCTCGCCTGAATCGTGTCATGCTGGAAAGCGTCGTACTGATCGACGAGCGCATCGCTGGGCGTGTCGACGCGTTTGAGGCGGCGCTGGAGCGACAACGCGCAAGCCTCGATCAACATTTGCGCGACGATACCGTCCGTGTGGCCGATGCGTTGGAAGCGCAGGCTGCGGCCATGGAGCAGCGCCTGAACGATGATACCGGGCGGCTCAGCGCGGCTGTCGCTGCCGAACTTGCGACCCTTTCCGAACTGAAGAGCAATCTGGTTGACTATGTGAGCGGCGGGCTGACTGACAGCCGCCAGCAGATGGATCATGGGATCGCGGAGTTGTTGGCGCACCAGCAGGCGGGTTTGGAAGAATCCAATCGTCGGCTAACTGCGGCGGTCGATGCGTTCACCAGTACTCTTTCCGAGTTGCAAACCGGTCATGGCAAGCTGCTCGAAAGCGATATTGGTGCACCAGTGCGTGCGCTGGCCGCCGAAGTGCAGACCACCCGGCAGGAGCTGGCTGCAAAGCCGCCCGCAACCGCCGAGGCGCTGGCGGATCTGCTGGGTAAATCGACCCAGTTGCTGCTCCGCCATGATCGCAAGCAACTGGAAGAAGTAGTGCTCCGCGTTGAGAATCTCGAGCAGAAAGCAGGGCGGATGCTTGACCAGATCGACCGGACCTCGCGCCTGAATCCATTGATGGATTTGCACGCAAACAAGACGGATGTGGCGCCT
>JBGCFK010000214.1:0-4565 GCA_045106875.1 Paracoccaceae bacterium
ACGATCGTGTTCGGGTAGTGCACAATTGCCGCTGAGATGGCTGTTATCTGAAAATACCGCATGTCCGCTTCGCCAACTGCCAGTTGGTTAGAAAGCACATGCAGCGAATACACACTTTCCGCCAGTTCTGTGGGAACATGCAGAGCGATTTGGAAGTTTGCCGAAAAGCCCAATAGTGACAGTTTGTTGACCGGCGCGAAGTCGGGGTTCCGGGATGCCTTAACGAACTATTAATCCGTATCTGGTAGTATGTTATTCAATGGGCACAGATTATTGTAAATTTATTGGGTTGAGTAATCGGCAGGCTTTCGGGCGTCGTCCGGTACAGTTGGTGCCGAGCAATGTAAGAACGACAAACGGCGCCGCAGTCATGTCTGGATTCACAAGCGCGTCTTTCGAGGTGCGCTGATGGACACAATCGACAAACGGCGCCGCCAGGATTTTGAAGACCTGCAGAATGAGATTGCCGGACGCGAGACCGGGCGCATGGCTCGTTTCGGCGTCAGTGCCGCGCGCGAGCACGCACGGAAAGAAGAGAGGCGCAAAGAGCGCGCTTACCGCGATGCCTTGGACCGGCTGCTACAGACGGACGCCGAGTATCGCGTACTCTACGACGATCTCGGCGCCAAGCTGTCCTCCGCGGAGAGTGACGCTGATGGCAGAATCGAGACCTTGCGTGCCGACTTGTCTGCCGCTCAGGCAAACAATCAAACCATGCTTGACCGCGCCGCAAAACTGCCAGGTGGCACGGCTGTGTTCCGGTACGAGGACGGGCGCGTTGTGGATGCGGACGATAACGAGATCTCACCGGAGAGCGCCCAGGGCATTCAATGGCCGCCCGATGCGCCAAGCGCCGAAGAATATTTCGCCGGAAAAGAACAAGAGCTTGCGCTCAAGACTCGCTTGGAAGACTGGCTCGGTTACCGGACCGGGACGCTTGGCGATATCCGGGACCGCTACGATGACCGCGACGCGCCGATGGACAAGGATGGTTTGCGCGAGGCCTTAGAGGAGATTGAAGCTGCGCGTCCCAAGGAGACGTCCTTGGAAACACATGCAGCGCGGGGCGCCGTTCCGCCCGCGGACCCACAGGCGTTTCCCTCGTTCAATTGAACCGACCGCAAGCGTTCTCGATTACAATCACCATGACTGAACTGGGGTGATATCCGCTGAACTCGCGGATACGCGCGATGACCTGATCGAAGCCATTGTCAGACATGCCTGACCCTTCGAAAAACATCTCGCCTATACATGTTGCCAGCGGAGGCTTGATCCGGGCTGCGATCGAAGACGCCATGACGAGTTGCGTCGAGACATAGCCTCGTTGCTCTGCATCGCTCCAGCTGAGAAAATCTGCTCCCGTAAACTCATCAGCTGACGATTTCTGTGGATACATTGCAGCTGCTGCAAGTACCGCACTTGCCGCAATCGTCCGTGTCATGCTGTTCATTATGGATGGATTGTGAACAGGCCAAGACTTTATTCGATGATAACTTAACGCTACACCAAGAACTGGAAACTGCACGGGCTGCGCTGCCAAATCCGCCGCCTCCGGGCTTGATCGGAAAGGATCGTTTTCGATCAGGTCCGCCGCCCATGCCTGCCCACCGCCGCATCGGATATATCCGCGTCTCGACTCGCGAGCAGGTCACCGACCGGCAGGTCCTGCGGCTCGAGGCCGATTGCGAAACGATGCGGATAGAATACCTTTCTGCCGTTGCCGCTGATCGTCCGGTCTTCGACCAGTTGATCGCAGAACTGCGCCCTGGAGACGTCATGGTTGTTGTCGATCTCGATCGCGCCTTCCGGTCATCGATCGACGCCATGCTTACCGCGGATCTGCTGCGGCGACGCGGCATCAGGCTAGACGTGCTGTCACTGCCCATCGACACCACGACCGCCGAGGGCGAGCTTTTCTACACCATGGTGGCGGCCGTCGCGAACTTCGAGCGTCGGATCATTTCGCGCCGCACCAAGGAGGGACTGGAGGCAGCGCGCAAGCGTGGCGTCAAGCTGGGCCGCCCCGGTGTGCTGGCGCCCGAAACGATCCGTGCCGCCCATGCCTGGATCGCTGAGACCGACCTACCGTGCCGCTACGTGGCGGCCCTGCTTGGCGTTTCGCGACTGACCCTACAACGTAGCTTTCGCAGGCAAGGGTTGGTCTATCCAATGGAGAGCAAAGATCATCCGCCGCTGTGAGAATGTCGATGCTGACAGGTGGACTCGAAATTGGATATCCACGATGAACCGGGGCTGAGCAAGAACTTCAATGCCGATCCGCGTGGCATGAGCGACCCGTCTAATGCGAGATCTTGTACTGAATGCCAACCTATGAGAAAAATTCAGTAGGGCTCAACATCTGGTGGCTGGGCTCGGGACGCAGAGCGGCGCAACTCAGGCGCGACTGATCTGATGAAATTACTCAACCAGAGGCGTAAGTTTTGACGCAAACTTTTCGAGAAAGGAAGATCTTCGCAAGGTGGTTTGCAGCCGTTTGAAAACAAAAGAGGATTTCGAGCAAGCAGTCGCCAACTGACGGTATTCTCCAGCCGCGACAAGGGTGGCATGATGCAGCGTTGCATCCAGTTTTTTCAGGTCGCCAACTGACGGTATTCTCCAGCCGCGACAAGGTAGGCTGCGAGGCCAACCCCACTGCCGCATCCGGAGTTTTCTCGCATGACATCTTCAAGGTTGGATCGTGGCGCAGAATGTCCATGTCATCGCAGTCTTCATGACCGCAAGCGATGGCGATCATTCGCGCCTGGATCATCGATGAATAACTATGAAGGGTCTTCGCAGGACCACGCCTGTCCTCGATACAGGACGCCAGCATCCCGGCCAGTCCAGGGCCGCGACTGGCTTCGCGCAACAACAACGCGCCGCCATTCGACGACATCCGCCCGCCGTCAAAACGAGCATGAACGTCAAGCCCGCAAACGGGTGACAGATCGGGGATAACGGGTGTATCTTCGGTCATGGCGGGCGAGGAACTCGATTGCGTCGTGCGTGGCTTTGGTTCGCTGCAAATCCATAAACGATATCAAGCTGTTACACCACGCTCGCCAGCAAGATCACGCTGCCTCATGAATAATTGAGGCTAACGACGCTCCCGATCTCGCCCAGTGTCAGGCCAGCGGCGCGCATTCCAGCAATCTGACCTCTGTCATCCCGCGTAAGATGGCGGTACGATCACATGGCAACACTCCTTCGGTCTCAGCAACCAACCGGTATCACACCGGTCGAGGGGTGTTGCACCTCGCGCTGGAATTCAGGGGTATATATGACCGGCGCGCCACGACCATTTCGCGGTGCGAGATATAGGTCGCGGATCCCACGATGATCGCACCACCCAGGATTACATACGGATCTATTGCCTCGCCGAACACCCAGATCCCCAACAGCGCGGCCCAGACAAGTTGCAGGAATTGTACAGGCTGCGTGACTGTTATCGGAGCCGCCTTGTACGCCCGTGTCAGCGTGTAGTGCCCCGCAGTTGCGAATGCCGCTGTCAGGGCAAGCCAGCCGACTTCTTCCCATGTCGGATCACGCCATTGCAGTATCGCAGCGGGCAGCAGCGTCAGCGTGCAGAACGCGGACAGCATGGCGACGATCAAGGCAGGCTCAGCATCGCGTGTGAAGCTTTTTGCCAACAGGAACGAACAGGCGAACAACGGTGCGGCCATCAATTGTGCCAACGCACCACTGGAAAGCTCGACCATCCCCGGACGCAGGATCACCAGTGCGCCAATGAAGGCCGCAGCCACCGCACCGATACGGCGCGCTTGCAAACGCTCACCCAGAAAGATGGCAGCACCGATTGTAACAAAGATGGGGGCCGTATACCCGATGGCCGTGACCTCAGCGATCGGGATCCTTGCCATTGCATAGAACCACAGCATAACAGCGATCCCGTGCACGACACCGCGAAAAACATAGAGCCGCCATTCTTGCGCGGACGGCATATGGCGGAACAAAGACCGGAATGCTGGCAGGATCAGCAGCAGACCGATGGCGTAACGCAGGAAGGCAGCAACGGGAGCAGGCATATCCGAGCCCAGATGCCGCACGATTCCAGTGACTGCAATGAACAGCAGCCCGGTCAGTACCATCCAGAGCGCTCCGACGAGAGGACGATTCTGGACATTCTGTGTGTTTGAAGACATCGAGGGCTTTCAAATAACATGCGCACGGCGTCCGCGTGCGTAGCTTAGACCAAGTCCGCCCATTCGTCCTGCTATGGCACATAGCCGCAGTTGCTACTGGAGGGGACGCGCCCCCCGAAGTGCACTACCCGAACACGATCGTTGCCCCTGCCTCCACAGCTGCGGCGTCGTGGTCAATCACCGTGATCGAACCCGCCACGCCGCCGACCTCGTAGGTGATCAGCGTGTCCGTCGACGCCGTTCCGCCTGCGACGGTGTCCGCGAATGTCAGGTCCCCGTCCACCAGGTTGCCGCCCGTGAAGAATATGAAGTCGATGCCCAGCTCCAGGTCGTGGATCGTGTCGTCGCCCTCGTTCACCGCGTCGAAGAAGAAGAAATCCCCGCCCGCGCCGCCGAACAGGT
>JBGCFK010000215.1:0-27620 GCA_045106875.1 Paracoccaceae bacterium
GGCAGATTTTGAGGGTACTGAAGCAGGTCACGATCTTTTTGGCTGGAACGTCGCCAATCAGGCGATCCGAACGCGGTTGCTGGAGATATTAACTGACAATCCGACCGTTCGACTGCATCAAGGCGTCAGCGTCACCGGCTATACGCCAAGACTGGAGCATGCGATCCTGCGCTTGTCGGATGGCACGCAGATCCGGGCCAAGATGGCAATCGGCGCGGATGGTCGGGGCTCTGCCTTGCGCCAGATGGCCGGGATCAGCGTGCGGCAATGGGAATATGATCAGTCGGCGCTGGTCTTTGTGGTCCGCATGTCCCGCCCGCATGACGGAATCTCGACCGAGATCCATCGCACTGGCGGACCACTGACCCTCGTGCCGATGCCGGACAGAGAAGGCGCGCCACATGCCTCGATCGTCTGGCTGAGCCCACGCCGCCGGGCCGCCGAACTGAACGCCATGGACGACGCAGCGCTTTCGACTGAACTGACTGCCGAGACCATGGGTCTGCATGGGCCACTTCAGGTTGCTGGTCCGCGCGCTGTCTGGCCAATGATGAGCCAGGTGGCCCTGTCACTGACAGCCCCCCGGCTGGCCCTGATCGCGGAGGCAGCCCACGTGATGCCGCCCATCGGCGCGCAGGGGTTGAATACGTCTTTGTCTGATATCGAGGCGCTGGCCAGTGTGATTGCTGGCAGGCCGGATCCCGGGGACGCCGACCTGCTTGCCCGCTATCAGGCGCGGCAACTGCCCCGGATCATGGCGAAGGTCGCCGGCGTGGATGTGCTCAACCGTGCGTCGATGACCGAGGCCCAGCCGTTGCGGGATCTGCGCAGGGCGGGGTTGAAGCTGATCGCCCAGACGCCCCTGCGTAAGTTAGCGATCCGCGCAGGTCTGGGGTCCTGATCTCCCCTCACTTCTGAAAGATCTTCTTGCCATTCATCACGATGTCCTTGTCTGTTCTGGCCTCAGAAAGTTCAGCGTCCGGCGTGGCGCCATCTTCGGTCAAGACAGGGTACTCCGCTTCAGCACCGCCGGTCACAGTATCAAGCTCGGTATCATCAAACTCAAGCAGGGGCGCATTTGTGTTGGCTGGATCAGGAATTCTATGAGTCATAGCCGCTCTCCCGTTCAATCAATGCGCGAGACTTAACGACTCATGAAGCCTGAAGATGTGACGTCTCTCACCCTCGGCCGATGCCCCGTGCATCATGACAAAAGAAAGGGCGACCCGAGGGCCGCCCTATCAAGGTCCTTGTTATCAGGCTTCTCTTAGGGACCATTTACTGCCCGATGGCTTGCCTGCGGCCTGATCTCTTCACGGGTGGGGCCACCACGTTGGGCAGCCCCGTCCCTCGTCGTCTTATGAACACCCGGACGTCGCGCCGCAGGTGTCGCATTTCATGCATGTGCCATTGCGGACCAGCGTGAAGTTCCCGCAATCGCCGCACGCGTCGCCCTCGTAGCCCTTCATCCTGGCCTCGGCACGGCGATCCATGGCGACGGCACCTGCCGCGCCGACGGCTGCAGTGGCAGCAATGGGCGCAGCGACCGGCATAGGCGCTGCGACGACGGCGCTTGCCATCATCTGCGGCTGGACGACAGGCCCGCTTTGCATCACTGTCAGATCCTTCGGCAAGCGACGACGGTTGAACCCGGTCGAGGCAACCCGCGAGACCAGCGCCATCACGTTCGCGCCGCGTTCCTCGGAGACTTCCGAGACATCCAGCATTCCCTCGCGTTCGCCTTCGCCCATGCTGTCGAAGCGCTCGCCCTCGGGCTCCACATGTGCCAGATCCGTGCGGTCCAGGTAGGAAACAGCCAGTTCCCGGAAGATATAGTCGAGGATCGACGTCGCGTTCTTGATATTATCATTGCCCGAAACGATGCCAGCGGGCTCGAACCGGGTGAACGTGAACGCTTCGACGAACTTCTCCAGCGGGACGCCGTATTGCAGGCCCATCGAGACCGCGATCGCGAAATTGTTCATCATCGCGCGGAAAGCAGCACCTTCTTTGTGCATGTCGATGAAGATCTCACCCAACTGACCGTCCTGGAACTCGCCGGTATGGAGATAGACCTTGTGCCCGCCGACAGTGGCCTTCTGGGTGTAGCCACGGCGCCGGTCAGGCAACTTCTCCCGCTTGCCACGGACTTCCTTGATGATGATCTTCTCGACGATCTTCTCGGCCACAAGTGCCGCAGCAGACACTGGGGTTGCCTCGGCCAACTCGTCATCCGAGTCTTCTATAAGACTCGCTGACAGCGGCTGGCTCAGCTTCGAACCATCTCGGTAGAGCGCGTTCGCCTTCACACCCATGCGCCATGATCGCAGGTAGGTTTCCTTGCAATCCTCAATGGTCGCTTCATTGGGCATGTTGATCGTCTTCGAGATCGCACCCGAGATGAAGGGCTGCGACGCTGCCATCATGTCAATGTGGCTATTGACGGACAGATAGCGTTTACCCAGCTTTCCGCACGGATTGGCGCAATCGAACACAGGCAAATGTTCGTCCTTTAGATGCGGCGCACCCTCCAGCGTCATCGTCCCGCAGACATGAATGTTTGCGGCCTCTATCTCAGCCGGAGAGAAGCCAACCGCGCGCAGAAGGTCAAAACCCTCTGTCATCATCTGTTCCTGGGTCACATGCAGCGTCTCTGTGCAGAAGTCCGCACCCAGCGTCCATTGGTTGAAAACGAAGCGAATGTCGAAAGCTGCGCCCAGCGCCGACTCGACCTTCTCGAACTCATCCGGGCCGAATCCCAGCTGCTTCAGTCGCTCGACCGAAACGCCTGGCACGCCTTCCAGAGTGCCACGGCCAACCGCATACGCCTCGATCTCGGCGATCTGCTCTTCAGAATACCCGAGATTTGACAGCGCCTGCGGCACGGCGCGGTTTATAATCTTGAAGTACCCGCCACCGGCAAGCTTTTTGAATTTGACCAGGGCAAAATCCGGCTCGATCCCTGTGGTATCGCAATCCATGACCAGCCCTATCGTGCCCGTCGGCGCGACAACGGAGGATTGCGCGTTACGGTAGCCGTACTTCTCGCCCAACTCCAACGCCTGATCCCAGGCTTGGCGTGCGCGAGACACGAGCCTCTCATCCGGACAATTGCCTGCATCCAGCGGCACGGGCTTGGTGGCAAGCTTCTCGTAGCCGCCAATCTCGGAATAGGCTGCGCGGCGATGGTTGCGGATGACCCGTAGCATGTGTTCGGCATTTGGCTCGTAGCCGGGGAACGCGCCCAGCTCGGACGCCATCTCGGCAGAAGTCTTATATGAGACTCCAGTCATGATCGCAGAGAGTGCACCGCAAATCGCCCGACCCTCATCCGAGTCATATGAATGACCGAGTGTCATCAGCAGCCCACCGATATTGGCGAAGCCAAGACCCAGCGTCCGGTAGCGATAGGACCGCTCAGCTATCTCCTTGGATGGGAACTGCGCCATTGTCACCGAGACTTCTAGCGTCACGGTCCAAAGCCGCGTCGCATGTTCGTAGGCCGCGGTGTCAAACCCATCTTTGCCCAGAAACTGAAGCAGGTTCATCGACGCCAGATTACAGGCTGTGTCATCGAGGAACATGTATTCGGAGCAAGGGTTGGAGGCGCGGATCTGGCCACTTTCGGGACAAGTGTGCCAATCGTTGATCGTGTCGTGATACTGCATGCCCGGATCGGCGGATGCCCAGGCTGCATGGCCGATTTCTTCCCACAAATCGCGCGCCTTGACGGTTCTGGCGACCGAGCCATCCGTGCGCCGGATCAGCTCCCAGTCGGCATCATCAAGAACCGCCTGCAGGTAAGCATCCGTCACCCGAACCGAGTTGTTGGAGTTTTGACCAGAAACGGTCAAATAAGCCTCCGAGTCCCAGTCCGTGTCCAGCACCGGGAACTCGATCGAGGAAAATCCCTGCGCAGCATACTGCAACACACGTCTTATATAGGACTCAGGGATCATCGCCTTTTTGGCGTCTTTCATGGCCGCCTTCAACAGCGTGTTCTTCTTTGGGTCTGTCGCATCTTCGACAAGACCATCCCAGCTGTTGATCGCCGCGAAGATAGCGTTCAGCTTGGCCTCATGCGCCTTCGAGCCTGCGACAAGAGCCGCAACCTTCTGCTCCTCGCGCACCTTCCAGTTTATGAAGGTCTCGATATCCGGGTGATCCATATCGCAGATCACCATTTTGGCGGCCCGGCGCGTGGTGCCTCCGGACTTGATGGCGCCGGCGGCACGGTCTCCAATCTTGAGAAAGGACATCAGACCTGACGACCGGCCGCCGCCGCCTAGCGGCTCGTTCTCGGCACGCAGGGAGGAGAAATTCGTGCCGGTACCAGAGCCGTATTTGAACAACCGCGCTTCACGGGTCCAGAGATCCATAATGCCGCCTTCGTTCACCAGATCGTCCGTGACGGACTGTATGAAGCAGGCGTGCGGCTGGGGATGTTCATATGAGGATTTCGAGCGTGTCAGTTTGCCGGTCTTGAAGTCGACATAATAGTGGCCCTGCGACGAGCCCTCGATACCATAAGCCCAGTGGATGCCCGTGTTGAACCATTGCGGCGAGTTTGGAGCGGCCATCTGCGCGGCCAGCATGTGGCGCATCTCGTCGAAATATGCGCGCGCGTCAGCTTCCTTGGTGAAATAGCCACCCTTCCAGCCCCAATATGCCCACGTGCCTGCGAGACGGTCAAAGACCTGCTGAGCTGAGGTTTCGCCACCATATCGCGCGTCTTCCGGTAATTCGGCCAGAGCTTTCTCATCGGCAGTCGAGCGCCAGAGGAATTCGGGAACGCCCTTTTCCTTGACCTTCTTCAGGCGCGTTGGCACGCCCGCCTTGCGAAAGTACTTTTGGGCGAGGACATCTGCCGCCACCTGCGACCAAGCCGACGGCACATCAAAATCTTTCAGCTGGAAGATGACCGACCCGTCAGGGTTGCGGATCTCGGAGGTCGCCTGCCGAAACGCGATCTTGTCATAGGCGGTGTCTTCTTTGCCTTTGCCGGCCTGCGTGAATTTGCGGTCGATCTTCATGTCGTGTCCTCGTCCCTGTCTGCCAGTTCCCGGCAAATCTTCTTCTATCCGGCGGCTTTCACCGCCGTGCCGGATGCGTTCCATCCGGGCACTCAACTGTTTGATGTTCACACGCCCGGTAGGGCTCCCCTAAATACCGGCACAGCCACTATATGTAGTGGTTTCGTGGCCAGCCCGCTCAACCTGATGACAATTCGATGAATGGTCAACGGGTTTTTTCGACATAGTCGCTACATTTTGTGGTTGACCAGTAGATATGTCCCACGGGTTGTGGAACGAATTAGGAACATTACTTATCCACAACTATCTGTGGATTGTTCCAAGCGCTACGACACGCGGCCGCATTTCTGCTGCAGGTTGTTTCTTGAATTCCCAAGACCTTGGTCGTTCAGCGAACAAAGCGCTCCGCAACAGCACGCCCGATGGCATTCGCTGGCCCTTCGCCATCCCAGGCGGCCTCTGTACATCCAGCATCCGTCAGCGCTCCCGCAAGGACATCAGCCTTGTCAAAGTATGCCGCGCGCGCTGCACCCGCAGATTGCAGATAGTCCCACGCTCGCGCCATCACCGGGGCGTCCGTACTGCCACCTAAAAGCGGGCGGAAGTTGTGGAAGAAGCCCGGCGCTGCATCGCCAAAAATCGGGAGTTCCTCTTCCAGTGCAGCCACCTTGGTGGGCTCAACCGCAATCCGAACCTGCAGGAGCCTGATACGATCATTCAACCAGGCTGTGCGATCCGCCGATACCGGATCATCCGCAGCACTGCACCATGCCGAAACTTGCACAACCTCGCGCACGGCTTCGACTTTCGCTGCCCGGATTGCCCCTACCAGACCTTCCGAAACCTGCGGCGCCCAGTCGTCGCCAACCCCCGGATGGCTCTCTGCCCGCGGATCATCATAATAGAGAAAGAGGAGCAGTTTCTCGTCAAAAGCAGGCTCGGGGGTCGGGATCCGCGGCGATGCTACAGCAGCAAGGGCCAACTCAAGTGGCCCCGGCTCGAACACATCGGCCAAACCCGAGGCCGACTGGCCAAGCTCTCCCACGACAACCCGCGCGGTGTCCGAGAGCACATCAGGTTCCGACTGCGCAATTCCCGGCGACAATGCGGCCAGGACGGGCCCCAATTCGATTTTGACAAATGCAGGCAAGGTGCCAGCATATTCCGGCGCAATCAGGAGATCCACGTCACTGCGGTCGACACCACTGCGCAAATCGGAGGCGGTCACGTTGGGCGCGGCTATCTGTGGCACCAGAGTTTCGGTCTGGGCAAGCATCCAGTTATTCTCGCCCGAGCGCATACTTCTGTAGGCCATAGGGTCTGCATCTGCGACACCAGCAAGCAATACGGGCAAGCCTGCGAGAACCGGCCGGGTCAGCTCTGCGCCGACAAGGAGAGGCAGATCCTTGCCGGGCAACTGAGCAGCCGAAGGGGCCTCAGGCACCGGAATGCCGTTGTCGCTTAGCCATGAGCCAGCGATCCTCCGAGCATCAAATGGCTCGGGCGCCGCGCGCGCAGGGTCCAAGGTCGCAAGGCCAGGCAGCGACTTGGGTGCCACCGGGTCAGCACCAACCAGCAAGGCCAATTCGGGTGGCGGCGCTCCGAAGGCTTGCTCTCCCTCCAGGACCACAATATTCGAGACTTGGTTTAGATTGGCGAGCGAAAGCTCCGGCAGACCGCTTCCAGACCACTTGGCTGATGCAAACGTTCCTTCGGACGCCCCTGCAGCCGGATCCGAGCGAACCACGCCCATACTGAGCGGATTCACGTCTGGGGCCAAGGCCAACGAGGGTTGGAGTGGCTGCTCTGTGTATGTTCGGACAGGTGTCGGTATGGACGCGCCGCCAGCGGCAAGAATCAGCACAGTTTCCATGTTGGGCGACACAGTCTCGGGCTCGTCCATCGCAGCCAACTCAGGCCCTCGCGTGGCAGTCGTCACGACTTTTTGTACCAGTGGCGGTTCGCCTGGATGAACCGCGGCCAACTCCCGCCCCGGCTTGTTGGACGGCTGCACCCGCGCCCATGTTCGGACAGCAACGCCGTGTGCCGGAACGTCAATGGCCACATCGCCTGGGAGAACCGACTTTGGCGGCACGTTGAAGGGCACAGGCGCGCCCAACGGCTTGCCGCGCCCAACGCCAGCAGTAGTCGGTGGCAAGATAACGGCTCGTGCGATGACCGGCTCCTCCACGACGCCAGGCTCGGCTGAACTGTTTAAGGCATCTGTAAGCCGGGTATCCTGCGCGACGTCCGATACGGCCTGAAGCCCGGTGTCAGGTGCCTTCTCCGGCGCAGTGCCAAGCAGGGAATCGGATTTGTCCTTGGATGGCGAAAACAATGCCAGCGCCCCATCTCGGGCATTTGTCAGAGACACGGTCTCCCCGATCTCGGGCGGTCCGAAGATGGCAAGACCGGATACCAACACCCAACTTGCCGCAACAAGGTGCACGGTCCAGCGTGCAAACCAGCCAGAGACCGAGGAATAAAGGTTGTTGATCAGCCCGGCGAACAGCAGCGCGCCGGAACAAAGCACAAGCAGCACCGGCCAAGACGCATCATGTCCAAAAGCACGCAGGATTGGCAGCAGTGCAAAGCAGGCTAAGACATATAGTGCGATGGCGAAGACTGGTTTGCCCCATACAGATGCGAATTGACCGAACGCGCTCAGTGGCTCAGGGCCAACCTGCCGGCTGCGCACCAGAGGTTCAATCAGTTCAGGCGTGACGCCTTTCGACCATTTTGGGTTATCCGCGGGGACCAAAGCACGCTCGGTCCGCTTAGACTGAACCAGGGCTTCCTCATCAATGTTGAGAATATAGAGCGGGTCGCCCGGTGTCACAGGATCGCCCGGCGCTACCAACGGCACAATCCGGCCCGGCTTGGGCGCACGTACTTTGTGCTCTCTGCCACGCACCAGCAGGGTCAGTACGGGCGAGCCTTCGGCTACCCGCATCCCAGGATCCAAGTGCACGCGTCCAACCGTAGCGCCGCGCAGGCGCACGTTGTCCGGCAACCGGATCGTCAGCTTTCGCCCTGCCCCGCTCATGGCGCGGCTCCTGTCCTCTCTGTCCTCGTCCGCGTGTCAGCCTGTTATTGTGCGCGCCCGGGTCAGATTCCGTGTTTTATGCTCCCGCCCGACCGGACGGAAACCCATCTTTTGGTAGAGCCCAAGTGCTCGAGGATGATCCAGGGTGCACGTGTTGACCGTCATCCTGTCCGTCCCCGGGCGATCCCAGCCCGTATCGATAGCCGCACCCAGAAACCACCCACCAAGCCCCCGTCCGATCGCCTGCGGCATCAGCCCAAAATAGGCCAGATCGCAAGTCCCCGGTTCGGAGCTGTCGAGCATGAAAAAGCCGCCCGGCCAACCATCAACCAGAAGAGTATACAACGAAACGTTAGGGTTGTGCACAAATTCTTGTTGTTCTTCAGGTTTAGCGCCCAACCAGTCGGTCCATTCATACGGACCACCGACGGTGGAATAGAGATACAGAAAGTAACTCACCGGCGGCTCAGTCGCCGCTATCAGAGCTGTATTCTGGTTAGAAGGTCGCAGAGGAAGAGGGGTCGTGGGCCGGGAGGGCATTTCGAGAAACGTGATCGTATAGTCGATTTCATCTCCTGGCTGCAGCTCTCGCATGTCTCAGCCTGTCTCGACCGCAAGATCCTCGTACGCGCCCCACTCGACCCACGAACCATCATAGACCGCGTTGCGCTTGTGACCGATCCGGGCTAGCGCGAGACTCAGAATGCACGCTGTCACGCCCGACCCGCAAGACGTCGCGATCGGTCGGTCCAGATCAACTCCGGCGGCCTCGAAGACGGCACGCAGCTCGTCCGGTGATTTCATCGTCTGGTCATCGTTCAACAGCGTGCGGAAATGGACGTTCTGTGACCCCGGGATGTGGCCTGCGCGCAAACCCTTGCGCGGCTCGGCCTCCTCGCCTCGAAAACGCCCTGGCGCCCGTGCATCCACGATCTGTTCGTCTTTCAACTTCACCGCTCGTGCCATCTGCGTCACATCCCGCACCATGGCCGAATTCCGCCTGCCCGTGAAGTGGCGTTCCTTTGGATCCACCGGCTCGTCATCCACCGGATGCCCCTCGGCCTGCCATTTCGGCAAGCCACCGTCCAGTACCGCAACATCCTCATGCCCGAACATGCGGAACATCCACCAGACCCGCGCGGCCGAATAGATGCCCTTCTGATCGTAGACTACTACACGATGCCCATCCCCAATGCCCAGCTTGCGCACGCGCGAGACGAATTTCTCCACGGGCGGCAGCATATGCGGCAGCGGCGAGTTATCATCCGCGATATCGTCAATATCAAAGAACCGCGCACCAGGCAGGTGCCCCGCTTCATATAGCGTGCGTCCATCCTTGCCTTCCGTCGGAAGATACGTGGACCCATCAAGGATCCGCACATCCGGCGCACGCAGGCGCTCGGCCAGCCAATCGGTTGAGACTAAAAGGGTCGGATCAGATTGAGGCATCTTACAGCTCGCTATGAGGCTTCTTCTCCCTTTTGGTATGCGCGCGATTCGCTGGAATCAACCATTCTGATGTCAGGAGTCAGATGCGCGCCGCAACGCGTCAGATGAGTATCACACGGCCATCGGCGTTCCGGCGCACTTCAAGAAGATCCTCACGGCCTTCAGAACCCATGTGCTTGCGATAAAATTCCTCAGCCACCGACCTGTCATCTGTTCGAATGGCTTTCAAAACGGCGTCGCGCGAACGCGTATGGAAAGAGGTTGGAATCGGCGCATCTGCGCGCTCATCCCATAGGTCAGAGAAGGCGCCGAGGCGCTCGTACTTGCGCCACCAATGCTCGAACCCCGGCGCTGCATAGTGCAGGATCACAGCCTTGTCGCTCGGCACACCCTCCGCGCCGGCAAATCTGTGCGGGCCGTGCGCACGCGCTGTCACGGGCGGAGCGCCCAAGCGCAGGGCTGCTTTGCCGTTATCGTACAGCAGGAACCTGTGCCGGCCATTCACACGGAACCGGGTGACATCCACGAAGGGCTCATCAGCATACCAGACCGGCGCTGCTTCGTGGTTCGGAAAGATGAGTTGCTCCGCCGAGCTGTCCCAAAGGTCATTCGAAAGAGGCACGAACAACTCGTCCGCATCCACATGCAACAGCCAGTCGAAGCCGGCCATGGCGGCCATCTGGATGGCGGAATTGGTGTTCGCATCTTGGCGAGCCAGCGTCTGTGTGAGACGCGAGTCCCGATCGATCTGCTGGCCGGGCAGGATCGAGACCCGGTCCGAGGTTGTTTTTTCAGCAAATGCCATCTCGCCCGGATCGTCAAGCCAGATAAACAGATGATCGGCCACATGCATGTGATGGGCGATCCAGTCATGGAGCCACGTCTTGCAATCTGCCATGGTGACGGTAATCGCCGCCCTTGCATCGGCCATGACTACTCGGCCAATCCGCGCGCCGCGAGCCAGGCCACGGATTCAGGAATGTGATCGTGGTTCGCCAGCTCCAGAACCAGCCGAGGTCGGGTTTCAAGCGCCGCGATCGCGTCGAACACGCCGTGCCACGAGATGTTACCCCGACCAATTGCCCAGTGCCGATCCCCATATCCATCCGCATCCTGCAGGTGCACGTGTGCCAGCCGTTCGCCCGCCGCCATGACATAGTGATCGACAGGCGGCGCAGATCTGCTCCCGTAGGCAAGGTGGGCATGCCCCGTATCCAGCGACACACGCACAGCTTCGGACTCGAAGCTATCAGCAAGATGCACCCGGCGGGCAGGATTCATGTCCGAGATGTTCTCGATCACCAGCACGACGCCCTGATCCTCGGCGCGTTTCACGACAGGCCCCAAAGTGGCGTGTGCATGACTTGTCTGGATGCAAGCCCTGCTGCTGTCCGGGTTTACATCGTGATTGTAGTCCCAGGTCGTATAGGGCGAGTGGATCACCATATGCGTGGCCCCGACTGCCTCGCAAACATCCAGGCCCTGCATCATCCTATGTCGCACAACATCCTGGATCATTGGATCGTTCGAGGCAATTGTGATCCCCCAGAACGGACCATGAATGCCGCGGCGACCTTTGTGTCCGTCCAGATCTCGCACGGCCTGCTCGGCCAAAGGGCGCCAGTCACTGTCCAGCACATGCGGGGCGTGGAAGGTCTGGATCTCGACATCCCTGTCTTTATCGCACAGCCAGTCCCGGAACTCTGCAAGGCGTGGCACGGGCAAGCAGGCGCCGATGGTCAGCGGCAGATTGTGCGGCATTTGGGTCTCCTCTGCCCTAGCGTGTTCATGGGCTTTACCCCTTTGTGGTGCAGCCGTCGACGGGCGCAGTGAAACGCGGCCCTACTCGAGCAGCATCGAGACCCTGCGGTTCTGCTTGCCTTTCTTCTCGATTTTGCCGAGCCGAACGGTCCCAATCTCGGAGGTCGAACGCACATGTGTGCCGCCGCAAGGTTGCAGGTCCACTGGCGCATCGGGATCGCCGCCAATGCGCACCAGACGGACGCGCCCCTGCCCCATGGGTGGTTTCACAGTCATTGTCTTGACCATCTCGGGTTGCGCTTCGAGTTCGGCATCGGTGATCCATTCGTCGCTGATCGGATGATCGCCAGCTATCAACACGTTCAACGCGCGCTCAATCGCTTCTTTGTCTTCAGGCGCCTCAGGCATGTCAAAATCCAACCGACCCTTTTCAGCCGAGATCTGTCCGCCTGTAACCGGCAATGGGATAACGACGGATAGCAAGTGCAGGCCGGTATGAACGCGCATATGGCGGAACCGGCGCTCCCAGTCGAGGCCAACCGTAACTTCCGCTCCAACTTCTGGCACATCGGCGCCTTCGGCAGGTATGTGCACGACCTCATCAGGCGCATCGCCCTTGACGGCGACAGCAACTTCCATCTCGCCGCCTTGCCAGACCAGCACGCCAGCATCGCCCGGCTGTCCACCACCTGTTGGGTAGAAGACACTTCGATCGAGGATAACACCGCGATCCGTGATGGCGACAACGGTTGCATTGCATTCCCTTAGATATGCATCGTCTCGGAAAAGGGCCTGGGTCATGGCGGACACTCCTGTTTGATCGGATTCTCTTAGCCGTCAGCCCAAGCCGCACGCAAGCGCGGCCACCGGGCACCAACGCCGCTGCCGCAGGAGAGGACGCCCCAATGCCCGGACCTCGTGATAACGGGAGTGTCGTTGACCGCTCCACGCAGCGGTCGGACGCCCGTTTGATGGGCAAATGAAGCGAAAGGGATCAGCCAGGCCCGTCCGGTCCATCGCTTTCTGGCACGGGATCTGCTCCGGCATCCTCGGCCATACCCTCCGGACGTCCAACAATCAGTTTTTCCAGCCCGCCAAGACTGCGAATATGGACATCGCGCTGGGCAAACGGGATCTCGATCCCCTCTGCCTCAAACCGCTCGTAGATCGAGAACCGGATGTCGGATGCCACGTTCAGGATCCAGTTCACATCACGCAACACACCACGGATCTCGAAGTCCAGACTGTCGGCACCAAACCCCTGGAACACAACGTAAGGCCCCGGACGGCGCATCAGCATTGTGTGCGCCTGAGCCACTTCCAACAGGATCTCCTCTACCTTGCGCACATCCGATCCATAGGCCACACCGACCGGAACGATCAGGCGTCCGTGGCTGTTAGCATGCGTCCAGTTGGTCACAGTGCCCGAGATCAGATCCGCGTTCGGCACAAACATGGTCGAGCGATCGAAGGTCTGGATCTCGGTAGACCGGACGTTGACCTTCTGCACAGTGCCATGCACGCCGCCGATCTCGACCCAGTCGCCAGTCTTGATGGGTCGCTCGACCAGCAGGATCACGCCGGATACGAAGTTGTTGACAATGTTCTGCAACCCAAAGCCAATACCAACTGACAGCGCACCCGCAACGATGGCAAGGCTGGACAGATCAAGCCCGGTTGTCGAGATCGCCACCAGCGCCGCGATCACGATGCCGACATAGCCTACCCCCGCCGTCAGTGCGGACTTCGCGCCTACATCCATGCGCAGCACCGGCAGCACTGACCGGCGCAACACGCCCTGCAAGGTCTTTGTGACTGCGTAACCAATGGCAAACACGAACAGGAAGATCACGAAATCTACCGGAGAGATGACAACCTCGCCAACTTCGAATCCCTCGACCAGACGAGCCCAGATCGCCTCTAGATCCGTCAGGGTGGCTCCCCAGATCAGCGCCAGTATTGGCAACGAGCCAATCGCCAGCACAGTGCCTGTCAGCACCGGCAGAACCGGGAGTGGTGCTTCCTCTGCACCGATGCCAGCGTCTGCAGGCCGACCTAGCGCAGAGACCTCACGCATGACATTGTGAACCAGCACGCAGATGGCAATAAGTGCGCCACTGAACACGACCGGATAGAAAAGGAAGCGGGACGCGCCAAAGTAGCCTGCCAATGCAAGCAATGGGGCAATCACTGCCACAGCACGCGCGACGATCCGGATCAGTTTCAGGATCAGCGATACAGGCTGCGGCCCTTGTGGGATGGCATCCTCGGCGTCACCTATCGCTTGTGCCTGAACAGGATCCGGCTCGCCGACATGCGCCGCGCCTATGTAGCGCCACAGCGCAATCCCGCCCAGCACCAGCACACCCGCGTTCAAAAGCGCGAGCGCATCCAGATTCAACCCGGCCTCTTCGCCCGAACCTAAAAGTGCAGCGTCCAGTCCAACCACGATCGCCAGTGCCATAAGCCAACGGAACGACCGCGACGCCTCGCCATTTCCAAGTTTCGAGAGCCGGATCTTGGCGTGATCCGGCGAAAAATACGCGGCGCCCAATGCAAATGCTCCAATCACGATCAGCGCGGCTTCACAGAGTCCCCAGATGTACAGAAGCCCGGTCGGGCCCATTAACCCACTGTTCAAGACGCCTGCAAGCACCATCCCAACGGCCAACGCGGGCAGCAGGAGTCGCGCCATGGTCATGCCGGATGCCACCATCACACGGCGCGTAGGTGCCTCGTCATCCTCCAGCATGGCTCCAAACCGCCGGATCAGCATACGGCGCAAACCGACGGCAAGCCCAAGCCCGAGCAGGGCCATAACGACAGGTAGAGCGAGCCGATCGACCAAACCCTGCATACTGCTCCCCACCGAAAGCTGTTGCCGTACTTCCAGCGCGATGGCGCGGGCCTGCCGTTCGACAGAAAGCCATGCGGTTTCGGCACGCGCGGCAGAAAGTGGGCTGGGACCGCGCGTGAACAGCTGAGCCTCGAACCTATCCCGGCGCAACGTATTGAGCTTTTCTGTTAACGCCGTGGCTCGCGCTGCAGCCTGCTCGGCAAGACGTTGGCGTGCACTGATTTCGGCAATCGCTGCCGTCAGGCGCGCACGTTCCCCTGCAATCTCAGCGGATTCGACCCCATCTTCGGGCGCGTTCCCGAGCGCATCCAACTGCCGTTGAAGCGGCGTAACTGCATCTTGCGCGGTTTGTGCCAGCGCAACAAACTCCTGGCGGCGCATCTCGAGCTTTGCCCGCTGCTCTTCCAGATCAGCATCGGTCAGATCACCGCTATCCAGCGCTGTGTCGATACGGTCAGCGGTTTTCGAGAACGTCTCGAGCCCTTGGTCGGCTTTCTGTTGGCCCAGTCCCGTTACCGGGTTCATCAGAACCAGCAGCACGGCGACAAGTCCGGCGACAATCGATAGCTTGCTTTTCATACCTGTCGCTTATCCCTCACTGCGAGAGATGCCAACATTGAAACGACGCGTTTGCTCAGCCGCCTTCGAATACTTCTGGCACGTCGTCGTCTGCATTCGGCTCGAGCCAGTCGGGGGTCGGAAGCCCCTTCTCTCGGAGGAACGTCGGGTTGAAAAGCTTCGACTGATATCGCGAGCCATAGTCACAGAGTATGGTCACGATCGTCTTGCCTGGACCAAGCTCACGCGCCAGGCGGATCGCACCCGCCACGTTGATGCCCGTCGAGAGCCCCATGCAGAGACCTTCTTCACGCAAAAGGTCAAAGACGATCGGAATGCCTTCTTCATCCGGGATCTGGAAAGCGTGATCCGGTGTGAAGCCATCAAGATTTGCCGTGATACGTCCCTGCCCGATGCCCTCAGAGATCGACGACCCATTCGCCTTCAAACTGCCATGCTTGAAGTAGTGCCAGAGTGCCGCGCCCATCGGATCGGCCAACCCAATCTGTACGCCCGACTTACGCGCTTTCAATGCCTCTGACGTTCCCGCCAGCGTGCCGCCCGAGCCAACCGCGCAAATGAACCCGTCCACACTGCCTTGAGTCTGATCGAAAATCTCTGGACCAGTGCTCTCTACATGCGCCTGACGGTTGGCCACATTGTCGAATTGGTTCGCCCAGATCGCGCCATTGGGCTCGGTCTCGGCCAACTTGGCGGCCAGACGCCCGGAGTATTTTACATAGTTGTCGGGGTTCTTGTACGGAAGCGCAGGGACCTCGATCAGCTGCGCACCCGCAAGGCGTAGCATGTCCTTCTTCTCCTGGCTTTGGGTCTCAGGGATCACAATCACGGACTTGAAACCCATCGCCGCACCAACCAGCGAGATGCCAATGCCAGTGTTGCCCGCCGTTCCTTCAACGATCGTGCCACCGGGGCGTAGATCACCCCTCGCAACTGCGTCCTGGATGATCCATTTCGCAGCACGGTCCTTGACCGACTGCCCAGGGTTCAGAAACTCGGCTCTGCCCAGAATTTCACAGCCCGTTAGCTCAGATGCTTTCTTCAAGCGGATCAGCGGTGTGTTTCCGACGGCGCTTGGCAAGTCTGCGTAGATACTCATAAGCCCCGATCCTTCTTGTAGTTTGAATCCCGTTTAGCGTTCGCACGAAGTCAGAGCAAGGCGAGCGTCCACATCAGGCGGATTTCTCCACCGTTTTCTATGCACCAGTTGCCCATTCGCGCACCAGCCGTTCGCGATTGGCCTGAAGCCATAGAAGGCTCAGGATCGCGGGGCCGTTGTTGATCTCGCCAGTGGTCACACCGTCCAGCGCGGCGTCCAATGTCACACTAAAGGCGCGGATGTCCTCGTCCTCCGAGGCCAATCCAAACACCCCTTCAGACCTTGTCAGAACCGCTTCGCCAACAAAGGATGTCAGATGTTCCGACGCGAAACCCGGCGTGGAGTAGTAGGCTGCCGCCTGCTCCATCCGCCCAAGTTCCAGCCCTGCCTCTTCCATCGCTTCGCGCCGAGCGCATGTCTGGGCACAACTTTCCTGGTCCAACCGCCCGGCGATCACTTCGATTCCCCACGGACAGATATCGCCGCGCGCAAGCATCGGCGCACGAAATTGCTCAATCAGCAGGACACAGTCGCGCACCGGATCATAGGGCAGTACAGTCACGGCATCCCCCGATGTCACAGCCGTACGCAGGATCTCGGGCGACCAGCTTCCATCAAAGCGGCGATGGTGGAGGCGATGTTCTTCAACGGCGAAATACCGCGTATAGGGCCGCGTGATACCTTTGTGGTCGATATCCTGGGGACCCCGGTCGCGGCGC
Source organism: Paracoccaceae bacterium (assembly GCA_045106875.1). Taxonomy (GTDB): domain Bacteria; phylum Pseudomonadota; class Alphaproteobacteria; order Rhodobacterales; family Rhodobacteraceae; genus Thermohalobaculum. The sequence continues at coordinate 16,544 of JBGCFK010000215.1, forward strand.
AGATGGCCCATTACAGGCATTTTTGTCTTTGCCCGCACGCGCATCCGCGCACGCATCATGATGCCTTGCCAGATCTTGTCCACGTCTTCGACGGCGACAATCCCAAAATGCCCCATCAGTTCGGACGCAGCCTCCAGCGCGACGGCGCGATCATTGCGCTGCCATGCCGCAAAATCCCATGGCAAATCGCGGGTCTTGTCACCAAGCTTATCAGCGGCCCGGAAGTAGTGGGCCTCGACCGGACCCGCATCTGTCTCGACATGGATTGGAGCCAGCCCATATTCAGCCTCTTCGAAATACTCCAGCCGCGCGATATCTTCGCGGGAAAGCCGCGTGATTACCACACCCTCGGCTTTGGCTGATGGGCGGGTTGCGAGATACGGATAGGCCTCGTGATCCAGTGCCAACGCTTGGTAACCTTGTGCCCGAGCTTCCACCAACTCCCTGGGTTCGACGATGCGGTCCAGCACGATCTCAAGCAATGCCGGGTCGCGGAGTGATCCAAAGAAGAACAAGGTGGTCATAGTTGACTCCGGCTGAAGGTGCGCCGCCCCAATACGGCCTTTTGGAGTGCAGGTGAACCACAAAACAATCCGATCGCTTGGGCGGATTTTTCCACCTAGCGGAGCCAGCTTTCCACCTATCGGTTCGCAATGCACCCCTTCATGCGCTATTTCTCAGGTGATCCAAAAGCGGGTGCTTTGCGTATACCGACGAAACACGGAAAAGAATCGAGCGTTGAACCGATGTCAATTCATGTAGCGCCAGACGAGTTGTTGGCTGAGTACGCCGCCGGGGCCGCCACACCAGGTGTCTCCTTGCTAGTGGCTGCACATCTGACGCAGGTCCCCGGTAGTAGAGAGCGGGTCGAAATGCTGGAAAGCATGGGTGGCGCGTTGTTTGCTGACGAGCCTCCCGAAGATATGCCCAGCGACGCGCTCGCCTTGACCATGTCCATGTTGGATATGGACGAAGAGATAGCTGATGTATCGGAAAGAGCCCAGCCGGGCAGTCCACTTCCATCTGTGGTAACCGATGCGCTCGGCACGGATTTCGATAACATTGCTTGGAAGTTCCAATTGCCAGGGGTATCTGCTGTGGATCTCGATGGTTTTGGCGAAGAGAACGTCACCCTTCTGCGGGCAAAGCCCGGTTCAAAGGTACCGCAGCACACACATGAAGGGTCCGAGTTAACTCTGGTGCTGCAGGGTTGCCTTTCGGATGGCGGGATCGAATACCGCAAGGGCGATATCGCGGTGAACGATGAACATGATGACCACTGCCCGCACATCACAGGTGACGAGATCTGTTATTGCCTTGTGGTGCAGCAGGGTAACCTCCGATTCACTGGAAGGTTCTCCCGGGTTCTGAACTATATAGGCGAGTAAACCCATGAAACGTCGAGTATTCTTGGCCGGTTGCGCTGCGACCGGGCTCTACACACCTGCGCTGGCCGCGAGTTCTGCATCGCGTACCTTTTCAGTGGCGCGCGGCGGCGATCCGATGGGCGAGCATGTCCTCAGCGCCGTTCGCAATGGTGACCGATTCGAGATCGATATTGTTATCCGCCTTAAGGTCAAGATCCTTGGCGTGACGGCCTATCGGTATGAGATGGACAATCGGGAAGTTTGGCAGAACGGACGGCTCGTGTCGCTTAACACCAAGGTGAATGACGACGGCACCAAGGATTTTGCCACTGCTAAACAGGCAGGTGAGCAGTTGGATATCAAAGGTTCGCGCTTCTCGGGACTTGTCGCAGGCGATGCGGTGACCACCACCTACTACGCCAAGCAGTTCATCGAACGCCGTCCATGGATATCGACCCAAAGCGGCGCTCCGCTGGATATCGCGATCAAGCCCGAGGGCCGCGGTAACTGGTGGCAGGTTACGGGCGAGTTGGAGACAAGGCTTGGCTATGATGCCCGCGGTGAATGGACAGGCTGCGAATTCGACGCGGGTGGCGAGCCAGGCGTATATGAAGTTACCAAGGATGCTGGTGCCATCTCCGCACTCTGGTTGGAAGCTTGAGCGTCTTCCAGAAGATCATGCGGCCCGAGGACGGAGCTGTCTGGATCACCGGGGCATCAGGCGGAATCGGACGAGCGGTCGCTCTAAATATGGCCTCACGCGGATGGCGCGTTTATGCGACAGCCCGCGGGGCTGAGAAGCTTGAGGAGCTGGCAGCCGAGGTCGCAGCGTTCAAGGGCGAAATCATCCCTGTTCCCGGCGATGTGACGAAGCTCGAGGATATGCGGGCCGCGATGGCCCAGATCGAAGCCAACGGGCCGCTGGCGCTCGCAATCATGAATGCGGGCATCTATAAACCGATGCGGGCGCGGACGTTCTCAGCTAAAGACGCAGCCCAAACGTTCGACGTGAACCTGACGGGTGTTGCAAACGGGCTGGAGCCTGTGCTCGCCCACATGATCGGTCGCGGCGATGGGCACATTGCACTGGTCGCCTCGGTCGCAGGTTATCGTGGGTTGCCGAATGCCGCAGCCTATTCCGCGACCAAGGCCGGACTGATCGCAATGGCGGAGGCACTGGCCATGGATCTTGTGGATCTTGGTGTGCGTATTTCCGTGATCAATCCGGGCTTTGTTGAGACCGAGGCAACTTCCGTCAACGAATTCGAAATGCCAATGTTGATGCAACCGGAAGAAGCCGCTCAAAAAATTGTCGAAGGGCTGGGTAAACCCGGCTTCGAAATCCGCTTTCCCTGGCAGTTCGCCGCATTCCTGCGCGCCGTGGGCTTGCTCCCGAACAGGGCCTATATCTGGGCAGTGCGCAAAGTTCTGGGCTGGGACAAGCTGGACATTTAAGCTGCGTTTGCCGCCCGCCCCAACGGGAAGCGCCACATCAGCGCCACGGAGATCAGCTTCAGGACGATCGGGACGCCAGCATAGAGGAGCGTAAGCGTCAGAAGTGCGGTCTCGGAGTTCTCGCCCCCGGCTTCGAACCCGGCCCATCCCAGAGCAATCAGTCCCAACCCGGACGAGAGCGCCAGCGCTGCTTTGGTCACCACCTGCCATATCGCAAAGAACAGCCCTGCCCGCGCGGCACCTGTCTGCTGGGTATCGAGCTCGACTACATCGGCCTGGATGGACGGCGGTAGTGCAAGGTCAGCCCCAAACGCAAGCCCGGTCAGAACCGAGATCACCAAGAACGCCGCCGTATCTCCTTCACCCAATGTGAGCGCCCATCCAAAAATCAGACAGGCCCATAGCATTGCACAGCCCCATGCACGATGTTTTGAGATGCGACTGGCAAGCCAGCTCCAGAACGGCACGCCGAGGATTGCAGCGAGAAAATAGAGAAGCAGGCATGCTGCCGCCACGGGAATAGGTTCGCCTCCCACCACGAAATCGCGGCCTTCGGCGCCTAATCGGTCCGCCACAAAGAACAGGAACAACGTCACCGGCAAGCCATTTGCGGCGCCGTTGAAGAACCATGCCGCGAGAAGGCGACGGAAGGGTGCGTTGGCGCGAAGTGCCGCAAGGCCTTCGCCGAAACTTATCCTCTGCGGGGCTTGTGCCAATTGGTCCGGGACGACGAAAATTGCTAAAACAACCCCGATAGGCAGTGCGATCACCACGCAGATTGCAAGCGCTCGCAACCCGCCGCTGCCCTCACCCGCCTGGAAATAAAGGATTGTCGCAGCAAGCGTTCCAACCAGCACAACAGCTTCTCGCCATGCGGTCACCCGCGTGCGTGCGTGATAATCCGGACCTATCTCGGCGCCCCAGGCTGCATAGGGCGTCTGCGCCATGGTCCAACCGAGCGTCAGCAAAAAAAGCCAAAGGACGGCATGGGTCAGGCCAGCACCCTCGGGCGGAACAAAGACCTGCCAGGTTGCCAACAGAAGCAATGGAACCGCCGCCGCCAACCAGATCCGCCTGCGTCCCCAGCGCGCCGGTGTTCGGTCAGAGAGCCAGCCCATCAGCGGGTCGCTGACCGCATCAAACATCCGGATTACAATCCAGGCCGCGCCAAGAGCCGCGACGTCCACACCAAGCTCCGACACATAGAAGGGCGTCACATAGCTGAAGAGCGGCAGATAAAGCACCGCCAGCGCGAAGGCAGGCAGAGCATAAGCGGCAAGAGTGCGCGTGTTCATATACATGCGGAGGAGGTGGCCCAGCCCCGATCAGCGTCAAGGTTCAATTAGGGTTGGAACGGGGTCCCCGGCTTGCCCTGTCTGAAACGAACCAGCAACCAGTGCAGCACCTCTGTCACAACGCCCACAACCGATGTAGCGCCGAGGGAGACGATCAGAAGCTGCAGGTTGCCCAACTGATCCACCATCGGCTGCGCCACTTCACCGAAAACAGTCAGAAAATCATTGAAACTCCTGATAATCCCGCCCCGAAGATTTTGCACAACAACGATCAATATATGGATGGAACCGGTCAGGAAGATCGCGAGCACACCTGCCCAGACGCCATTTGCAAAGGCAACGATCACGCCCCAACCTTGGCGTACTGACAAGTTGAAATAACCGACCATCGCAGCGGCAAGCGGCGCAAGCACCCCAAGTTCCGGGACAGCACGCAACAAATCTTGCGCTTCCGGCCGCGAAAGCGACCAATTCACTGCCCATGCAAGTAAGATCGCACACAGGATGCGAAACAGGATCATCTATCAGCCCGCCTCATTTCTCCGCCCGGGTCACCCACCCGAACGGCCCATGCCCCCGCGCGCAAATTGCAACCTTATGCAGGTCTGCGCAAGGCCAATTGAGTTACATTGGTTGTGCCACCTGCAAAACACGCCGCACAACTCGTCAAATAGAAGTTCCACATGCGGCGAAACCGCTCATCGAAACCCATCTTGGCGATATCGTCCCAGTGCGCGTTGAAGTCACGATACCACTCGCGCAACGTCTGCGAGTAGCTTTCGCCAAACTCAAGAGATCCCGCGAACTCCAGTCCGGCTTGCTCGGCTCGTTGACGCGCCAGCGCTGGCGGTGCCAACATACCTCCCGGAAAAATATATTTCTGCACGAAGTCGCCGCCGCTTCGGTATCTGGCAAAAAGTGTCTCCGCTATCGTGATCATCTGGATCGAAGCCACAGCGCCAGGACGCAGCCGGTCAAAAACCGCGCTGAAATAGGTCGGCCAGTATTTCTCGCCCACAGCTTCGAACATCTCGATCGAAGCGATCCCGTCGTACGTGCCCTGTTCATCGCGATAGTCCCGCATCACGATATCCGCGCGCTCGGCGAGCCCTGCCTCGAACAAGCGCTTCTTCGCAAAATCGTGCTGCTCCTGGCTGAGCGTCAGTCCTGTGATCCGGGCGCCCCGTTCTCGAATTGCGTATTCGGCGAAGCCGCCCCAACCGCAGCCAATCTCCAGCACATGCTGTCCGTGCGTAAGACCCATCCGATCGCAGATCGATGCATATTTGTTTTCCTGAGCCTGATGCAGCGTCTCGCCCTGCCCCGAATAGAGGCCGGAAGAATAGGTCATCGACGGATCCAGCCAACGGCCATAGAACTCATTCCCAAGGTCATAGTGATGCGAGATGTTTTTGCGTGACCCTCGTTTGGTGTTTGAGCGCAGCCAATGTCGGAACCGCTCGAGCGCGCGCACGATCCCTGCACCCGGCAAGCCCGTGCTGATCGCATCATTATTGACCAGTGCGACGTCCAGCAAAGCCTGCAGATCCGGACTGTCCCACCATCCGTCCATATAGGCCTCGGCGAAACCCAGATCGCCATCGCGCACGATGCGTCCGAACAGCGCTGGATTTGTCACGTCGAAATGCCCCTCGGGCCCAGGCGCAGCCCCTTCCGCCCGAAAGGTACGTCCATCCGGTAGCGAAAAGGACATCGATCCCGTCTCGATCTTCTGCAGCACACTGAACACCGTCTCGCACCAGCGAGGCAGACCCGCTTGGCCTTGCGTGGTCTTGAACGCCATTTTACCCCGTCCCGTTCTCATTAACCCGTGTAAACACTAATCGGAAACCGGGCCGGTTTTCCAGCCCAACATGCCCTTCACACGCTGCAAGAGCGTCCTCGGTGGCGCATTCGGGTCTGGATAAGGCCCTTCATACGGCCGAAAACGCGCGCCCTTGATGGCAAGGCGCAGCGCCTCCCAGTGAATTGCAGCAAAAACCTTGAACGTCATCAGGGGATGCGAGGCCCATTGCCAGGCAAGGGCTGCATCAGTGAGCGGGCGGCGCGTGCCACTTTGTGTGGCAATCAGCCAGGGGCCTGAGCCGTCATGCTGGCGGATCTTCAGTGCCAACCGCTTGCCCGGCGCGCGGATCGTGAATCGATAGGTCTGGTCCATGGCAATGAACGGCGAGACATAAAACCCCTTGTCCACCTGATGCCGGATCGTCCCGTGGTAATCAGCTCCTCCGTCCACCACGTAGGCATGTTGGTCGCCAAAGGTGTTCTTCACTTCGTAGATCACAGAGGTCAGGCGGCCGTCCGCATCCTCGCAATAGTAGACCGAGAGCGGGTTGAACACATAGCCAAGGATACGTGGAAAGCTCAGCAAACGAATGCGGGTCGGGATGGGATGCCCCGCCGCGGAAAGTTGCTCCTCGACCCAAGGGCGCAGGTCGGACCCGTCTCGTGCCCCATGGTCTTTCCGGTGAAAAGCCAAAGGCCCGAACCTATCCAGCGCGATCAGACGCAAGTGGGACAGGGTCTCTGCCAGATGGTCGATATCCAGAAGCAGTGCGAAGACCCGGTAGCGGAAGCGATGCGCGAACGGCGTCAGCCGCATGTGCATCACATGGCCGGAGTAGATGCAGTTTGCTGGATCACTCTGCGGCATGAAGAACCGGAAGGCCCAGCGGCGTACCAGTATCACGCACCCAGTCAGGCCGCGCGCCCAAAGCCTCCGCAATGCGCACGCCACTGCGCAATCCGTCCTCGTGGAACCCCATCCCGAGCCAGGCGCCAGCGAACCAGATCCCGCGGCGACCCTGAATCGCATCCATCTGTTTCTGTCCGGCGAAAGAGGCCGTGTCAAACAGCGGGTGGTCATAGCTGTAAGTCCCATGCACCAGCTCTACCGCCGGCGCACGCGAGGGATTCAGACTAACAAAAAGCGGGCGATGCTCGGGCACGCCTTGCAACCGGTTCATCCAGTAGGTCACAGGCGCAGGCCGCGCGACGTTGCCATCCGAAAGAAAGTTCCAACTGGACCAGACCCGCCGCCGCTTGGGCATCAAAGCAGGGTCCGAGTGAAGCACCGCCTTGTTGGACGATGTCTGGAACGGAGCCAATGCCGCTCTCTGCTGGCCATCAGGGTCTGAAAGAAGCCGCCGTGCTGTGGGACCGTGCACTGCCATGACCACCTGATCGAAACACTCGGTCGTGCCATCAGCGAACCTGATTTCGGGCTGTGCGCCGCGTTGCGCGACCTTTACCACTTCGCGGCCTGTATTGACCCGCATGCCCAATCGCGCAACCAGTCGCTGAACGTATTCCTGAGACCCGCCGTCCACTGTGCGCCAGCGCCGGGCTGGATCCAGCCCGGTCATCAGGTCATGGTTCACAAAGAACCGGATGAAGCTTTCTGCCGGGAAGTTCAAAACGTCCGCCACACAGGTCGACCAGATGGCGCCTCCCATGGGCAGCAGGAAACGTTCGCGGAACCAGCGCGAGAAGCGGCGGTCCTGTAACCAATCGCCCAGCGATTTGCCGCTGAGCGCCCCCGATTCCAGGTCCTTGGGGGCGACCTTGGTGAAGCGAATGATCTCGGTGAAGGTCTGCAGGAACCGTGGGTCCATGACACGCCAGCGCTGGGCGAAGATCTTCGATATGCTATCGCAGGCATACTCGCACGCGCCGTCATCCAGCGAAAACCCAAATGACATGTCTGACCATCGGGTCGGGACGTCCAGATGCTCGAACATCGCGGTCAGGTTCGGATAGTTGTGGTAGTTATAGACGATGAAGCCGGTGTCAACGCGTTGCGGGCCGTCGGCAAAGCGGGCCTCGACCGTGTAGGCGTGACCGCCGATCCTGTCTTCCCGCTCAAACACTCGAACTTCATGACGCTCGGACAAGGCCAACGCGGCGCCTAGGCCGGATATCCCGGCGCCAATAACGGCAATCTTCATTCTCAGGCTACTCCCTGCAACTTGCGGGCTTCATAGGCGGCAAGTGCGCGCTCACGTCCTTCACTTAGGCCGATGACGGGCGTCGGGTAGGGGGTCTGTGGAACACATTCCCACGATTTTGGGATTGCATCGTAAAATGACTGTGCATCCTCGTGTCCAGCCCGGTGAATAAGGAACCTGTCGCGGTATGTTCCGCCCGGGTCGAATTTTTCAGCCTGGGTGTCAGGATTGTAGACCCTAAAGTATGGTGCTGCGTCCGGCCCTGATCCCGCCGTCCACTGCCAACCCATGGAATTTGCGGCAGGATCCCAGTCGATCAGGCAGTCGCGGAACCAAGCCTCGCCAACTTTCCAGTGGGTCATAAGATGTTTGGTGAGAAAGCTCGCCGTCAACATTCGCGTACGGTTGTGCATTGTGCCGGTGATGTACATCTCGCGCATGGCAGCGTCCACCATCTCGACCCCGGTCATGCCGCGCCGCCAACGCTCGGCATCCTCGTTGTCCTCGCGCCAGGGAAACGCATCCCATTCGCTGCGCCAATTGCCGGTTTCGATTTCAGGCGTGTGGTAGAGCAGGTGATAGGCGAACTCGCGCCAGATGACTTCTTTCAGGAAATGCTCGGCTTCGCGCGAATGCCCCCGCGTCGCCATCGCCTCGGCGCCAGCATGCCACAGCGTATGGGGTGAAATCTCGCCATAGGTCAGGTTCTCAGACAAGCCAGAGACTGCAAACTTCGCAGGGAAATCCCGCTCTGATTTGTATCGATCGATCCTGTTGTCGATGAACGCGTCCAACCTGTCCCGCGCTGCGGCCTCGCCAACCACTGCGTGGCGCGCGACGATCTTGGAACCCCGGTGCATTTCCACACCAAGCTCCCAATCGGCCAGTGTATCAGAAGCAGGCCAAGTCGGCGCAGGGGCAAGACTTCCGGGTGCTGTCAAAGGCGCAGCAACGCCGCGATCTCTGACCGATTTCCAGAATGGCGTGTAGACGCGGTATATGCCGCCGGTTTTTGTCTCAACCGTCCACGGCTCGAACAGCAGAGACGCATTGACACTGTCGACTTCCAGCCCCTCGTCTTTCAAAGCCGCCTTGATGTCAGTGTCACGGGAAATCGATTGCGCATCGTACAGCCGCGACCAGACCACTCGCCGTGCACCAGTTTCAGCGATCAGGCTTTTTAAGGTGTCCAGCGCTCCACCCCTGCGTAGGATCAACCGACTGCCACGTTCTTCCAGATCTCGGGCCAAAGCGCCAAGGCTCTCACCCAGTCGCCATTTCGGCGCGATGCCATATTTTTGCTCGATCAGCGGATCAAGAATGAAGACCGGTACAACGGGACCATTCCCTTCAAGCGCCTTCACCCAACCGGGATGGTCGGAAAGGCGCAGATCGCGGCGAAGCCAGAGGATTGTTGGAGTTGAGGAAGTTGACATTCAGAGCCGCATTGCTGGTTTCGGTGAGATATGCGCCCGGGGACATAGTGGATCTTGAGGATATGGAAAGGACTTCCTGTATTTGGTACAAAAGCGGCGTTTTTAGAAAGGAGTCTTTAACGATTCTGTCCCAGCTTTGGTCAAGTTAAGAGACCAACCAGCCCTGCGAGGAGGTATGACGATGAGTGCGACGATCATTCCACTGCCCGGCTTCTGCGAGGTCAATTCCAATCAGGAGCCCGCTTCGGGTCCGCTAAAAATGGAATTGCGCCGTGCCCGGATTCGTATCGCCCAACTTGAAACCAGCTTGACCGAAGCGATGCGTGACAACCTGTCAAACTTCAACAGAGCCCGCGATGCGGAACGCCAGTTGAAAGAATTGAGACGCTGAGAATGTCCTGCTTCCCCTGCGGCGCGGGCGGGAGGAACGACCCGCACCGCAGGGCCAGACCTCACGCTGCCTGCACAGCGGGGCCGGAGCTCTGCGTACCGGACCACGGCTCGTTCCGGGTCAGGACCATGACCAGCGCAATCGCGACGAAGGACAGGATCGAGCCCGCGAGCAACGCATAATCAGTTGATTGCAGGATCAGATACAGCACCCCATAAAGCGCGATGAGGCTTGCCCCAAGTACGGTCCATCGCTTGCCGAGGCCAAGGCCAGATCGGCCATAAAAGCTGATCAGCCCGATCGTGGCCGCGCTTGCACCCAGATAGGACCAGCCAAACCCGAACTGTTCAGCAAAGCTGAGCAGCAGCAGGAAAAACACACACTGCGCAATGCCGATCAGCAGGAACTGTGCGGGGTGGACGCGACGCGCGGACAGTCGCTCGGACAGAAACACCGTCAGAAACGTCAGGGCAATGAACAGAATGCCGTATTTCGCGGCACGCGTGACCTGCTGATAGATGTCCACCGGGCTGTAGAACCGCACGCCAAAAGCGCTCGCGTCGAAGTTCGGGTTGCGGGAGACTTGAGCGATTTCCCGCGCCAGATGCGGCACCTCCCATCTTGCTGTGAACCCCGTGTCGTTGACTTCACGTGTCTTGGGGAGGAATTCGCCCGAGAAGCTAGGATGCGGCCAATCCGAAGTCATATCAATCACAGTCAGTCGCCCAGTCGGTGAAAAGGAGAGCTGGTCCGCGCCGTTCAGCCCCATACTCAACGCGAATGCATCAAGCCCACGCGGATCACCAATATTGGCCTGGATGCCACCACCTGGGCCCACGGCTGCACCTGGTTCCAGATCGAAGGTGCGCCCGCCGGTCTTCAGGACAGCAGCCCCTGTGAAAGAGCGCGTTCGCGGCATGGCAATACTCAACACCGCCTTGTCCCAAAGCACCGTCTCGCGCCCGCCCATAACACCCGCAATTCGGTCCAGGTCGAAGCCAAACGCCATGTCGAGATCGACGGAGTAGACCGGCACATCGAAGATACCCCTGCTACGGATCTGGCTGGTTGCATTTGCCGAAACAGTCAGGTCCTCGGGCATCAGCACCACGGGCGCACCGCGCTCGGTATATGTCTCGGTGCGCTTTGCACCATCCTCGTCCTC
>JBGCFK010000216.1:0-15256 GCA_045106875.1 Paracoccaceae bacterium
AGGCTGCGCATGATGCGTTGAACGACGAACCCATGGTCGTGAACAGCCCTGTGCCCCCCGCTCGGCCCAAATTTTCCAGCGCGTTTGAAGCTCAGGTGCGTGCGGCTGTCTCAAAGGCTGTTGCCGAGTACGACGAAGGCCATGAGTTGAGCGTGGTCGTGCCGTCCGAACGTCCACACACGCCTGTTAAAAACCCATAAGTCGTCTCTTAGGCGCGTTCTTACCACAACATCTTGCGTTTACCCTTTGGCACCTGCGATAGTGGAGGCTGGAGCAGGATGGATTCGGCAGCATGCCTTTGGAACACACGCGCACATGAGCAGTGACCTTTTCGCGGATGATGCCGCGGTCAAGAACTACGATGCCAGTTCGATCGAATCGCTGGAGGAGATGGAGGCCGTTCGCCTGCGCCCCGGCATGTATATCGGTGGCACCGATGAACGTGCGTTGCACCACCTCGTGGCGGAAATCCTCGACAACTCGATGGACGAGGCTGTCGCAGGCCATGCCAGCCGGATAGAGTTGGAGTTGCTCGCGGACGGGTCCTGCAAGGTTACTGACAATGGGCGTGGCATCCCCGTTGATCCACACCCCAAACATCCCGAGAAATCGGCGCTCGAGGTTGTGTTCACCAAGCTGCATGCAGGCGGCAAGTTCTCTGGGAAAAGCTATGAGACCTCGGGTGGTCTGCACGGGGTGGGATCTTCAGTGGTCAATGCTCTGTCAGACCATCTGCGTGTCGAGGTTGCGCGCGGCAAGAAGATCTATGCACAGGAATTCTCACGTGGTCTTCCGATGGGCAAGATCGCCGAGATCGGTCAGACACAGAACCGGCGGGGAACGCAGGTGACCTTTCACCCGGACGCCCAGATCTTCGGGCCCTCCGCCCGGCTGAAACCGGCGCGGCTGCACCGCATGGCCCGCTCGAAGGCGTATCTTTTTCGCGGCGTCGAGATCCGTTGGAAATGCGACCCGTCGCTGCTGGGCGAGAAAGACGAGACGCCTGCCGAAGATACGTTTCGCTTTCCCGGCGGATTGGCAGACTACCTGACGCATACGCTGGGCTCTACCGAGTTCTTCGGGGAAGCGCCATTCTCGGGCAAGGTCGACTTCAAGGACCGCTTCCAGAACGACACGGTTGGCTCGGTCGAATGGGCCGTTGCCTGGACGCCAATGCGCGACGGCGCGTGCTCCAGCTATTGCAACACCATCCCAACGCCCGAAGGCGGCACGCACGAACAGGGCTTTTGGGCGGCCATAACCAAGGGCATCCGTGCGCACGGAGAACTGATCGGCAACAAGAAGGTCGCTCAGGTCACGCGGGACGATGTGCAGGGGCAGGCCGTAGCGATGATCTCGGCCTTCATTCGGGAACCTGAATTCGTTGGACAGACCAAGGACCGGCTGGCCACGACCGAGGCCGCGCGGCTGGTCGAGGCATCTGTCCGCGACCGCATTGACACCTGGCTGGCTGGCGATCCGAAAACTGCGGTGGCGATCCTAGACTACATGGTGCTGCGCGCCGAAGAACGTCTGCGTCGCCGTCAGGAAAAGGAAACCAGCCGCAAGTCCGCCACGAAGAAGCTGCGCCTGCCTGGCAAGCTGGCCGATTGCTCGGACGCGACACGCACCGGCTCCGAGATCTTTCTGGTCGAGGGTGACAGCGCTGGCGGCTCGGCCAAACAGGCGCGCAACCGGCGTACACAGGCGGTGCTGCCGCTGAGAGGCAAGATCCTAAATGTGCTTGGCGCTGCCTCGTCCAAGCTGAACCAGAACCAGGAGCTTGCGGATCTGATGCAGGCGCTGGGCGTGCAGGCGGGCACCAAGTACAACAACGACGACCTGCGATACGAGAAGGTCATCATCATGACGGACGCGGATGTCGATGGCGCACATATTGCGGCGCTGTTGATGACGTTCTTCTTCACACAGATGCGCCCGATGCTGGACGCAGGCCATCTTTATCTGGCCGCTCCGCCCCTTTATCGGCTGACCCAAGGCACAAAGACGGTCTACGCGCAGGACGATGCCGAAAAAGATACGTTGATGGAGAAGGGACTTGGCGGCAAAGGCAAGATTGAGCTTGGCCGCTTCAAGGGTCTGGGGGAGATGATGCCCAAGCAGCTGAAAGAAACCACGATGGATCCGGGCACACGTCAGCTTATCCGTGTTTCGATCGCTGATGACGAGGGCGATACCGGCGACCTGGTCGAGCGTTTGATGGGCAAGAAGCCCGAAATGCGGTTTCAGTTCATTCAGGAAAACGCCCGCTTCGCCGAAGATCTGGATATCTGACGAGAACAAACAAAACCGAACTGTCAGGCGCAGGCTTCTTCCGTGTAGCTGTAGCTCTCCATCCCGATGTCGCCTGTCCACCGCCATGCGGCCAGAAACCCGGTATGCGTGCTGCGGCTTTGATGTTCGACCATCGACGGGTGATGTGCAGAGCCTCCCGGCCCAAGCGTGTACCAGCCCTCGGGAGGCAGCCGCCATTCTCCGTGCCCGGCCAGCATCACAAACGTCTCTTCTGCCGCATGCGTGCGTGTTGCGTAATCGACCCCTGCACTTTGCCCGAAGAGGCCGACTTTGCAGCTGTCGCTATACAGTAGCCCCTTTGGCCCGAGGATCTGGCAGGACATCATGGTGGTAGCGATCTCGTCGGGAATGCTCCCTTCCTCCAGGCCCGGATGATACCATGGCAGCCTGTCCCAAATGGCAGAGACCATGTGGGCTATCGGGTGCGGCTCGCTCTTGTCGCAGAATGTCTGCATCGAGCGGTCGGGCCTGCTCAAATGATCAGGCTCCCGCAGAGGATCGTTTCGGTGATCTCTCAGCGCCGCCGCGGCCTCTGCCCCGCCCGGTCGTCCTTCCGCAGCATAAAGGTCCGCCAGCGCATCCACCAGCGCGCGCAATGCTTCGGCCATCCTGATATCCCCTTGGTTTTTCTTTCAACCATTGGCAAAGCCGGTGGGATTTCTGTTCTTGGCGCGACAAATTGTGCCGCAGTTGTGGTGTCACAAGTCCGGAGGGGTTTGGTCAGCGCTCTCCCATCATCCGAGCAAAACCGCCCTCGTGGGCGTCCTGAAGATTTGCAAACGGGATCTCTGAACCACCAAGCCGGATGACATCGCCACCCGTCTTGCCCACGCGGCGCACTGATATCGGGGCGGCTATGGCCATGTCCACCAACTCGGACGTATGCTCCTCCCGGCAGGCTACCAGATAGCGACCCTGATCCTCGCCAAAGAACCACGCTTCTGGTGCGAGCTCTCCATGTGCCTCGACTACGACACCTGTGCCCGCGGCAAGCGCCATTTCGGCGGCGGCAATCGCCAATCCGCCATCTGAAAGATCGTGCGCGGCGGTGATCAGGCCCGCAGCCCAAAGAGCACGGACAAGCTCGCCCGCCACACGCTCGGCCCGAAGGTCGACGGGTGGCGCATCACCTTTGTCGTTGCCAAACAGCTCCCATGCATAGGCGGATTGACCAAGATGCCCCTGCACTGCGCCAATCAGCACAAGCGTCTGATCCGAGCCCGGCGCCATCGGGATGATCTGATCAAGATTGTCGAGTAGCCCCACCGCGCCGATGGTTGGTGTCGGCAGGATCGCCTTGCCGTCGGTCTCGTTGTACAGGGATACATTTCCAGACACGATGGGCATATCCAAAGCGCGGCAGGCAGCGCCAATGCCCTGAATGCAGCCTACAAACTGGCCCATGATTTCGGGCTTTTCAGGGTTGCCAAAGTTCAGATTGTCGGTCGTTGCCAAGGGCCGCGCGCCAGTTGCACAGAGATTGCGGAACGTCTCGGCGACAGCCTGCTTGCCGCCCTCGACAGGGTTTGCCTTGCAATATCGCGGCGTGACGTCCGAGGTGAAGGCGATGGCTTTTTCGGTCCCGTGCACGCGCACCACGGCTGCGTCCGAGCCCGGGCGGATCATCGTGTCGGCCATAACCGTGTTATCGTATTGCTCCCACACCCAGCGGCGCGAGCAGAGGTTCGGCGTGCCCATCAATGTCAACAGCGCGGCGCCCGGATCGTGCGCGGGAAGATCTGGCGCAGCCTCGGCCGCGGGGGTCGGCTCCCAAGGTCGATCATATTCTGGTGCGCTGCCTGACAACGCCGCCAGTGGCAGGTCAGCAACGACCTTGCCGCCCAGCCGGATCAGGAAACGGTCCTCCTTGATGGTCTCGCCGACGACAGCGAAATCCAGATCCCACTTGTCGAAGATCGCCTTTGCCTCGGCCTCCTTCTCGGGCTTCAGCACCATGAGCATGCGCTCCTGGCTTTCGGACAACATCATCTCGTACGCGCTCATACCCTCTTCGCGAGTCGGGACCTTTTCCAGATCCAGGATCACACCCAACCCGCCCTTGTCGCCCATCTCGACGGCAGAGCAGGTGAGCCCAGCGGCTCCCATGTCCTGGATCGAGATCACCGAGCCAGAGGCCATCAGTTCCAACGTTGCCTCCAGCAAGCGTTTTTCGGTGAACGGATCGCCAACCTGAACAGTGGGGCGCTTTTCTTCGATATCCTCGTCGAATTCGGCCGAAGCCATGGTCGCGCCGCCAACCCCGTCGCGCCCCGTCTTGGCACCGAGATAGACCACTGGCATGCCAACGCCTGAAGCCGCCGAGTAGAAAATCTTGTCTGCATCCGCCAGGCCTGCCGCAAACGCGTTCACGAGGCAGTTGCCGTTATACGCTGGGTGAAACCGCACCTCGCCGCCCACGGTCGGGACGCCGAAGCAGTTGCCATAGCCGCCGACGCCAGCGACGACGCCTGATACCAGTGATCGTGTTTTCGGGTGCTCGGGTGCGCCGAACGACAGCGAGTTCATTGCAGCGATGGGCCGCGCGCCCATGGTGAACACATCGCGCAGGATACCTCCGACACCGGTTGCTGCGCCCTGATAGGGTTCGATGTAGGAGGGGTGGTTGTGGCTCTCCATCTTGAAGATCAGCGCCTGTCCATCACCGATATCGACCACGCCCGCGTTCTCGCCGGGTCCGCAGATAACCTGTGGTCCAGTCGTGGGAAGCGTGCGCAAGTGCATCTTGGAAGACTTGTACGAGCAATGCTCGTTCCACATTGCCGAGAAAATTCCCAGCTCGGTCCAGGTCGGTGTGCGTCCTAACAGATCCAGCATCCGCTGGTATTCATCAGGCTTCAACCCATGATCTGCCGCCAGTTCTTGATTGACGTCAGGCTCTTTGGTGGTTTGCTTGGGGGACATGCGGCGCTCCGGTCTGGATCTTCGCGTGCTGAGTATCCCATTCGGCTGCGCGCTGAAAGAGGCCGGATGCGGGAAGAGGCCAGATACTCGAAGTGGCGAGACTCATGAAGAGACCAGACGCAGGCGCTCAGATCATTTGTATCTGTCTTTCCAAGCTTGCGTGATCTTCTGCGATTTGTCGTCGAACATCAGGATAATGCGCTGTGCAAGGAAACGCCCATCCGTGGGCTGATCACTCGAATGCAGGACCAAAGTTGCTCGCGTCCCGCCCGAGTTGCCATGGGTGCAAGTGATAACTGCGTCATGCCCCCCATTGATCCCATCTGCATATGCAACCCAGCTTGTGACACTGATCTGACTGATCCGGGCCTCCCCCAACAGTGCATGAAATGTCTCGTTGGCCGCTTCCACACAGTGGCGTTCAAGGTGCAGACGTCCGAGGTCAACGACTTGCCAGTTCGTCGCATGGGCGCTGGTGGCAAACAGTACGCAAACCGCAAGTATCACAGCACGCGTCTTGGCGCGTATGTGGGCCCGTGTGTCTGCCCATATCTCAGTCCGTGTGTTGGTAGGTGTCATGCTTCCCCCGCTCACGCAGCAATATGCGCGGGGCGTGGTTAAGGTTGGGCAAACGGATGTGCGTTGCATTGCTACGCGACTGCCCATAGCAGAGCATAGTCGGCGCGCATTCAGTCATCGCGTCCAGAGGGCCAGGGGGCGCGCGCATCACCACCGCCGAAACATCCGAGTTCGTGCCCCGCCCATGGCTTGGCTTGCTGGGCGGCGCAGTTGCTGTACTGATCTGGTCAGGCTGGATTGCAGCCACGCGCTATGCGGTCAGCGATGGCGGTGGCAACGCAACCGATCCGCTCGTCCTTGCGATGTGCCGAGCCGGACTGCCGGCCCTGGTACTGGCGCCCGTGATCTTTCGACGCGGGCTGTTGCCAGCTGGCGCACGCCTGGGCCCCTTGATCCTCATGTCGATCGGCTGGGGGGCTCCTTTCACCTTCTTCGTTGGGGAGGGGTTGAAGAACGTGCCCGCCAGCCTGTTCGGTCCGCTGGTGCCCGGCATGGCACCGATCATCGTCACCTTTCTGGCATGGGCGATTTTCCGGGACCGCCCAACGCGGCAATTCATCTGGGGGCTCGTCCTGATCGGCGGTGCGATGGCCGTAATCCTTGGTGAGTGGTTATGGCATAGCGATTTTGCGGCGCTTGGCGGTGCTCCGTTCCTGCTGATGTCCAGCCTTGGGATATCCGTCTATACGGTCATGTTCCGTGCGAGCGGCCTGAACGCGGTCGAAGCGACGGCCTATATCAGCTTGTATTCCATACCCATTCTGCTGATTTGGTTCCTGCTGACGCCTGAAGCTGTTGCTGGCATTACCGCTGCAGAATGGGGCTTCCATGCGGTTACCCAAGGCCTTCTGACCGGAGTTGGTGCAGTTCTGGCATATGGATTGGCAGTGCGCCATCTGGGAGCGGCGCGCGGATCGACAGCGAACGCGTTGGTGCCGGTTTGTGCGGCACTGGTGGGCACATGGTTGCTGGCGGAGAGTTTGACACCTCTGGAATGGGGCGCTGTGGTTGCTGCCTCGCTGGGTGTTGCTGTTGTGAACGGAGTCTTTTCAAGGCGGGTCTAACTCAGCCGCGGGTCAACCTCGCGCCTCTTGAGATGACACGCGCCCGCGGCAACGAGAGCTTTGTTCTTTTGGCAACGAGATCAGGCGTCAGAGCCCGGCAAGCGCCTGGTCAAGATCAGCGATCAGATCTTCGGCAGACTCGATACCGATGGACAGCCGGAGAAGGTCTCGCGGAACCGCCGAGTGAGGACCCTCGACAACGTAGCGATGCTCGATGAGGCTCTCCACGCCGCCCAAAGATGTCGCAGGCAGGAAGGTCTGTAGCTTGCGTACCACCTGACCCGCTGCCGCTTCTCCGCCTTTGGTGCGCAGCGACATCATGGCGCCGAATCCTGACTCCATTTGACGCGAAGCGATCTGGTGGCCTGGATGATGGGGCAGCCCGGGATAAAGCACATGCGAGAGCGCCGGGTGGTTCTGCAAATGATCTGCGATAGTTTGCGCGTTCCTCGCTGCACTCGAGAAGCGCACCTCAAGCGTACGCATTCCCCGCAGCAGGAGCCAGGCCTCGAACGGCCCCATGATACCGCCCACCAGCTTGCGAATGTCCTTGAGCTCTGCCCAGTGTGCGTCATTTCGAGCCGTCACCAGTGCGCCGCCCATCACGTCCGAATGTCCGTTCAAGTACTTGGTGGCCGAGTGGAACACGATATCCGCACCGTGCTCGATGGGCCTGAGTGTCACCGGCGGTGTCACAGTTGAGTCAACACCAAGCCGCGCACCAGCCTTGTGCGCAATTTCGGCGCAGGCAGCTAGGTCAACGACATCCCACGTCGGGTTCAGCAGTCCCTCAACCCAAAGCATGGCTGTCTCGCCCGGGCGCATCGCGGCCTCGACCTCGGCGAGATCCGTCGGGTCAACCAGTGTCAGTCCGATCCCGCGCATCTCGGCCAGCCGGCGCAACCAGTCTTGCAACCCGTGATACATGACCACCGGCGCAACCACGTGTTGGCCTGCACGGAGTGGTTCGAACACAGCAGTCGCGGCAGCGAGGCCAGAGGCGAAGACCATGGCCCCCTCGCCGCCATCCAGATCCGTCAACAGGGCTTCGACTTCGTCCCAGGCAGGTGTGCCACCGCGTGCATAGCTTGAGGGTCCGACCAGCGCATAGTCCGCGTCCCTCGCGAATGTGGTAGAGTTGTGGATCGGTGGCACCACGCCGCGCGTTTGCGGATCTATGAAGTGCCCGGCCTGAGCCAGCATGGTCGCACGCGTCGGCTTTCGGTTGGTCGTCATGCTCAGTGCCTTTGTTCAGACTATCGGAGGGCAGCGGGTCTCGCCAGTGCGTGCGGCGATATCCAGTGTCTCGATCAAGCGGCGGCGTTGTACCGGGTCCCGCAGTGCCGTCCCTGTCAGCTTCCACCGTGATCGCGCACCCTTGAGGCCGATGTAGTCAGCGGCGACCAGCAGATACCGTTCGCCCACGATCTCGACATTGCCGCCGGGCTTCACAATGAGCTGCGCGCCGCGCACCACCCCGTCCAACCAGCAGCTTGCCGCAAGGTAGTGGATCAGGTCGCGCGCGGGCTGGCCTGTCTTTGAGACAAGCACCACCACTGACTCTGCCTCTTGCGGATAGCGGACCTTTGCAGGTTGCGGCGCAGGCATGTTGGCACAGGCGGTGACGGCCATCAGAATGGCGAGGATCGCAAAGCGCATCAGGCGGTCTCCATCGACTTGGCGAGACTTTCAAAGAGCTGGGCACCGTCCGTTCCGCCAAGGCGCGGATCATTCAGTCGCTCCGGGTGAGGCATCATGCCAAGCACGCGGCGGTTCTCCGACAGGACGCCGGCGATATCGTCCATAGCCCCATTCGGATTGCCGCCCATGGTGCCATCCGGCTGGCAATATGTGAACGCCACCCGGTCATCGCCGTGCAGCCGTCCACGAGTGGTATCGTCGACAATGTAATTGCCCTCGTGATGAGCCACGGGCACACGGATTACACCACCATTCCCGTAGGCTTGGGTGAAGGGACTGTCCGTTGTACGAACCTTCAAGTGCACATCACGGCACACAAACTTGAGCCCGGCATTCTGCATCAGCACACCCGGTAGCAGACCGGTCTCACAGAGCACCTGGAAGCCGTTGCAGACGCCAAGCACATGCCCGCCTCTTCTGGCGAACTCGACCACGGCACCCATGATCGGCGAGCGGGCGGCGATCGCGCCGCAGCGCAAATAGTCGCCGAACGAGAACCCGCCGGGGATCGCCACAACATCCAGCCGCGCGGGGAGGGAGGCGTCCTTGTGCCAGACCATGTGCGCTTTCTGGCCCGCAGCGCGCTCCAGCCCAACGGCCATGTCACGGTCGCAGTTCGATCCGGGGAATACGATGACGGCTGATTTCATGTGCGGCCTCCTGACGTTGGTACCTGCATAAGGTGGAAGAGCCGTGCTTGCGAGTGAGAAAACACGTGGTTTCAACCGTCCCGGATCATGGACGGCACAATGAACGAGAAGCCCACAAACCAGAACCCGCCGAACACTCCAAGCACCAGCGGCAGCATGTAGGCGTTCCAGAAATTGTCGATGCTGACCAGATAGCCAAGGTCCGGCCGAACAAGGACATCCATCTGACTGCCACGCGGATATTCGGCGGGCGAGATCATGTCTTTGCTGTGCCAGAAATCTGCAGGATCAAAATTACCTTCCAGCAGCGGGCGCTTCATCCGGTCCCCGTTAACGTCCAGGATCAGGTCATATGCAATCCGTTCGCGGGTGCGTGCGTTGCCATCCGAGTCCTTGCAGGTATAGCTCTCGACAACATAGTCCTCGACTGTCGCCTGCATCTCGATGGCATCTGCACGGATGTTGTAGCGATAGATCGCACTGTTCAGCGCGAAGTAGAGCAGAACGCCCGGTATCAGAAACAGCAGCAGCCACAGGTATCTGGAAGCGGGCCGTCCGGCCATCAGCCAAGCTCGATCCGGTAGTTCTCGATGACGGTATTGGCGAGCAGTTTCTCGCACATTTCCTTGACGGCCGTCTCGGCCTTGGTCTTGTCATCCTCGGTCAGGTCCAGTTCGATTACCTTGCCTTGGCGCACTCCGTCGACGCCATCGAATCCAAGAGAGCCAAGCGCATGGCGAATTGCCTCGCCCTGCGGATCAAGCACGCCGGTCTTCAGGGTTACATGGACGCGTGCTTTCATCGAGGGCTCCTAAGGATGGGTTTGGCAACCTTCTACTGAGTGGGCTGCTACGCATCAAGAGCCCGCCATCAATACCTGTTCACCAATATTTCCAGTCACCCCAGCTGACGAGGACAACCTGCGCACCCAGCAGCACGACAAGATAGATCCATGCGCCGCGAGAACGTCGGAACGTCCTGGGCGGCCGCCACTGGACGTCGGCTGTCAGCTTGCGTGAGATCTGCTAGGCCACGGGTTCGTGAGGATTGAGCCGCTGCATCTTGTCTGCGTTACGTTCGATGATCCGGATCGTCTCTTTTGGAAACGAGCGTCTTTGTATCTGTCTGGAGCGGGCGGCGTCGCCCTACTGCCGTGCACACCAGCCTGAAGTTTTCCCTTTGCGCGGCGATGGGGCTACTGGCAAGTACAAAAGCCGTCAGGGGCGCGAAGTGAGAGCTCTGTGATGGAACATCCGGCGCACACAGGAAGGATCAGCCGTAGAGAACCCGAAGGATGTTCATAAGGAAAACGAGGACAATGAAGGTCGCCGCCGCGCCAAAAATTCTGCGCAGACCGCGCGTGGCCAGATTGGGCGGCAGGTTTGGAACAGGCTTGTATTCGGGCGGCGTCGCTGGCGTGTGCAGCCTTGATGCTTGTTGTTGTGCGAGCTCGGGCTGAGGGTCGTCTCCGAACCCGACACGGCGGGGCTTGCGACCAAACCAACTCATATCGTCACCGCCTTCTTGCCGTGCAGCACCACTGCCACCATCAGGCTGCCCAAAACCACACCGTTCAGCACATGCCACAACCAATGCGTGCCAATCAGGAAATGCGCACAGAGGGGACGATCAATCGCGCGCGCTGTCAGGGATATCGCAAAGACAGCGGCCACAGAGATCAGCCAGATCCCCGCCGGGTGGCCGCGCGACCGCAACCAGAGCCCGACGCCCGCCAGCGCCATCAGGGCAGGTACATACGAAACCGAGCCTCCGATGATGTCGCGCAGGAACATGTTCAGCACCCAGGACATCCCGACCATCGCGGCCACGAAGGCCAGCATCAGGACTAGTGACTTGCCCCAGCCAAAGCCTCCAAACCGGTTCATGGCAATCGCAAAATAGCTGAGTATGAAGATCATTATGGGCGTGGTGTCCATGATTGCGGCCCAGACGACGGCATAAGTGTGAAAGAGAAACGAGCCGATGCCGACGCAGAACGTGATCAGGATCAGCCAGCTTGTCGGCGCATCCAGACGACGCAACCTTATGGCAAGCACGAGTGCAACGAGGGCAGCAATGATGAAAGCCGAGTTGGTGATCGCATTCAGAGGCTCGGCCCAGAATAGATCCGCGTCCCCCCCGGGCAGGAACCCCCGTTCGCAATAGCCGTAGATCCGGCGAAACATCCGTGAACTTTCCATCAGCAGGATCTAGGGCTTCCGCGATGCGTTGGGAAGGCGGAATGTGGTTTGGCCCGTTTCGGGGCCACCGGAGGCTCTGCCTCCGGACCTCCGAGGTATTTCCAGCAAGATGAAGGGGTTAATGGAATATGTCCGGATCGCGAGACCGTTCACATTCGGTTATATGTTTCACGTGAAACATTCCAGCTTATGGAGGCTTTTCAGATCAATCCCTCGTAGATCCGGCGTGGAATCTCGACTTCTATCAGGGTGAACTTCTCGGCCTTCAGAGCGTCTTCCAGCGCGGGGCCTGCTTCTCCGGGTCCGCTGATCGTGACCGCGTTTCCGCCATAGAGCCTTGCGAGCGCCGCGAAGTCCGTACGCTCGAAGTCCACGCCCGCGTTCTGAAGACCGGAGCGGCGTTGCTTAAGTTCTATCAACGCAAGGCTGCGGTCCACAAAGACGACCACAACCAGTGGCAGGCCCAGATCGCGGAGGGTTCCCAGCTCGCCCAGGCACATCTCGATCCCGGCATCACCCATGAAGGCAATGACCGGTGCGTCCGGTTTGGCATACTTGAAACCCATCCCCAACGGCAGTGCGCAGCCCATGGTGCACAGCCCCGTCGATTGCAGAACGCCGCGCGGGTGTTTGGCCTGCCATTGCTGACTCAGTAGAATGCGGTGCGCACCACTGTCGATCGTGATGGTTGTTTCGGGCGGCGCCACGGCCAGCATCTCGGCAATCGCGTGATCCGGACCCCATGCGGTCGATGTCCGGAAGGCCGACCAATAACTGTCGCGCACATCCTGCCAGCCAGCATCCGGCCAGCGCGGCATCGGTTCGGTATCCAGTGCGGCAAGCCCACCTGTGACCGAGCACACCCAGCTATGCGCCGCGTGATGCATGTCGTGACCATTGGGGGCATGGGCGAACTCGATCACTTTGGCCGGATCCCATAGGTTCTGCCACCCGGTGCGCATCTCGATTGGATCGTAACCCGCCGATATAATGCAATCCGCTGTCTCGAGGATCGGCAACACGATCTTGTCGGCCTTGGGCGAAAGCCCATGGCCACCCAGAGACAGTGGATGATCCTCGGGCAACACGCCCTTAGCTTTGTAGGTCGTCAGAAGCGGGATCTGATGACGCTCGACAAAAGCGGCGAGCGCCTCGGGTCCGCCTGGCTCGTTCAGGACATCGTTTCCTGCCATCATGACGGGGCGCCGGGCCTTGGCGAACAGATCGCGGGCGATCTCCAGCCCAGGGCCTGAAGGCGCAGTCGGGGCAAGCGGGCCATGTTGCCATGTGCGCGGAGCAGGCTGGTCGGCGTCTGCAACCCGGATGGGCAGGTCGATATGGACGGGGCCGGGACGACCTGACTGCGCGATCCCGATCGCCTTGTCGATCATCACATCGACAGCACCCTGCACAGCTGTGAACGACGCCTTGCAGACCTCGCGGAACACGGCACCGTGATCGAAGACCTGGTGATTGTAGGAAAGCGCATCGGCCTCGTCGACGCAGCCTGACAGGACGATCAGCGGCACGCGGTCCTGCTCGGCATTGGCAACCACGTTGAAGGCATTGGCGACGCCCGGTCCGACGGTGGCGACCAGCACGGCAGGCGCGCCGGTGGCGTTCCATGTGCCCTCGGCCATAAAGCCGGCTGCGTTCTCATGCTTGGTCAGAACAAACCTTATGCCTGCGCGTTCAAGCGCATCGATCAGCGTCAAGACCTCTCCACCGGGGATGCCGAAGGCCGATTTGACACCGGCCGCCGCAAGCCGGGCTGCAATCACATCTGCTGCATTCATCGAAGGATCCTGTCTTGACCAGTTGGTGCTGTGGGTGGTGATAACCGTTTGAAGACCGCAAGTGAAATGCGGATATTGCACCTGGAGCGTGAGTTATTCTAACGCAAAGCTGTTGCGCGCAGTCAATCGCCCTCGAACTTGCAGAGCACGTGGAGATCAATTCCCATGGCCTTCAGCTTGGCCGAGCCGCCAAGATCGGGCAGGTCGATGATGAAAGTCGCAGCCCGGATCTCGCCGCCGAGTTTCTCGATCAAGTGGACACCTGCCGCGGCGGTCCCGCCTGTTGCCAGCAGATCGTCGATCAGCAGAACCTTGGACCCGGCATGCAGTGCATCGTCATGGATCTCCATCTCGGCCTCGCCGTATTCCAGCTGATAGGCCACTTTGAGAGTCTTGCCCGGCAGCTTGCCCGCCTTGCGGATGGGCACGAAGGGCAGGCCCAGCTTGTAGGCCACGGCGCCGCCGAGGATGAAGCCGCGCGCATCCATGCCCACAACCACGTCGAGGGGCTCGGAGGTGTATGGGTTTGCCATTCCGTCCACAGCCAGCCGGAATCCGGTCGCATCAGAGAACAGGGTCGTTACATCCCGAAATTGAACTCCGGGCACGGGGAAGTCTGGGATCGTCCGGATATAGTCCCGAACGGTCTTTGTTTCGTGCATGTTCGCCGCCTTTGTAAATTCGCGCAAACTCTACCTTCCGCAGCGGCAAACACAATATCGAGCTGTCAATCAGCGCGCGTTGCGGCAACAGCTTCGAGGGCAGGATTGCGGTTGACCATGCGCTGGCGATGCGCCGTGTAGGCAGCGGCGGCAAAGATGATCGCGCCGCCGACCCAGGTCCAGACGTCAATCCATTCGCCGAACAGAATGAAGCCGAAGGTGACTGCAAACGGTAGGCGGGCGAATTCCAAGGACATGACCAGGGATGCGTCCGCAGCCCTGAACGCGCGGGCAAGGGTGATGTGACCCAGCATGCCAAGCACGCCCATCGCAATGTAGATGCCCCAAAGCTCGATGGGCACAGGCTGCCACACGAAGAATGCCGGAATTGCCATGACCGGTGTCTGCAGCGAGAGCGCGATCAGTACCAGCTTGTCCGGATCGTCCTTGCCGGAGAGCGATTTGATCAACAGGCTCGCGATGGCCATGCCGACCGCTGCGCCCAGAGCCATCCAAGTTCCGATACCGATTTCGGCCACGCCCGGACGGACGATCACCAAAGCGCCGATCAGACCGACGAATGTCGCAGTCCAGCGCCGCCATCTGACGACCTCGCCCAAAAGCATGGCAGCACCGACAGTGCCGAATATGGGCGCAAGGAATCCGATGGCGGTGACCTCGCCCACAGGGATATGCGCCAGTGCCGCAAACCAGAGTGTCATTCCCGTCAACCCGATCACAACGCGCAGGGCGTAGAGATGCAGGTGCTTGGTGCGAAACATTTCGACCCGACGCCGCATCAGCAGCGGAGCGAAACAGATTAGCGCGAAGAACAGACGCAGGAAGACCGTCTGGAATGTCGGCATTCCTTCCAGCGCGACCAGTCGTGCAAGTGCCGCGAGGGCTGCCAGAAGTGCGCAGGACAGCAACATCCATAGCGTGCCTGTCCATGGGTTCGGTTGGCCGAGCGAGGCGATTGGAGTTGCCATGACCAAGACTATAGAGGCACCGGTGCACGCATGCTCGGACTATCGTTCGCAGGTGCGAATTGATCCCCCTTGCGATTCGAATATTAAGCACGCAGGGGCGCTTGACCCGGGCTCGCCATCACACTAAACCGCGCTTGCGTGGGCCGTTAGCTCAGTTGGTAGAGCAGCTGACTTTTAATCAGCGGGTCGCAGGTTCGAATCCTGCACGGCTCACCAAATTTCTGAATAAAAACAAAGTCTTAAGATTTAGGCGCGTTTGCCGGCATTCGCCAAGCACCGAATAAGCACAGAATTCGTCTCCCAAACACGATTTTGGGCGCTCGGTGGTCGGAGGTGTCGAACAGTATTTGGCACCTGGGACCCCTGTGGATGTAAT
>JBGCFK010000217.1:0-12966 GCA_045106875.1 Paracoccaceae bacterium
ATGGGTCCAAATTGGGCTGTTTGCTAAGAGAGAGTGTGCTGCTGATCATAGTCGCCGAGGAGGTGCCCGTTTTGTCTTGCCGCTCTGTCGCGTTATGGCAGGCCAGGTTACGCTGTTGTTGCAGCGTAACGACACGGTAGGAGTTCGTCGATGCGTGTGATCTTGTGGTCAGCGGTTTGCGCGAGGAGCCAAGTGAGCCAGGCTTGCGGATCGACTTTGTTGAGCTTGGCGGTTTCGATCAGGGTGCAGGCAATCGCCGCAACTTTACCTCCGCCTTCGGAACCCACGAAGAGATAGTATTTCCTGCCCAGGGCCGCACAACGAATTGATTTCTCTGCACAACCAATATCGAACTCCAGGAAGCCGTTTTCCAGATATCCGCGCATTTTCTTCATACGGCCAAGGGCATATGGGATCCATATTGAAATCCCAACACTGCGGCTCGTGCTCAAGTTCGCCATCCTCTTGGGCAGGCTCGATCATCTGCCCGACTTGTCCACTCCCGATCGGTACCCGGTTTGTGGCCAATATGTCTCCGGGATGTACATCCCCTAAATCCATTCAACAAAACATCAACTTCTAAAGTCGGCGCCAAGCGCTAAGGCTTGGCGCCGTTCTTTCTCTAGTGGAACTTGCGGATCTCACCCGATTTTAGTCGAGCAAGATAGCTGTTCAACTCGGCCTTCACCACCGGCATCAGGAAGTACAACCCGATGATGTTCACAACTGCCATCGCGAAGATCGCAGCATCCGAGAAATCAATGACAGGGCCAAGGCTTGCTGCAGCACCGATTACGACAAAGATGCAGAAGATGATCTTGAAGATCAGTTCCTTCACTTTGCCCTCGCCGAACAGGAACGTCCACGCTTTCAGTCCATAGTAGGACCAGGAGATCATGGTCGAGAACGCAAACAGGATCACCGCGATTGCCAGAATATACTGGAACCAGCCAAAGGACTGAGAAAACGCCGCAGAGGTGAGAGCAACGCCCGAGTTGCCGTCCACAGTCGCGATTGCAGTACCAGCTTCGTTCAGCACATAGAGGCCTGTATCCGGATCCGATATCAATTGGCCGGTGATGATGATCACCAACGCAGTCATGGTGCAGATCACGACGGTGTCGATGAAAGGTTCGAGCAGCGAGACAAAGCCCTCGGTAATCGGCTCTTTGGTACGCACTGCTGAGTGAGCAATCGCAGCGGAACCAACGCCAGCTTCGTTGGAGAACGCGGCCCGCTTGAAGCCTTGGATCAAAGCCCCGACCATACCGCCCGCAACGCCGAGCCCAGTGAACGCACCCTCGAAGATCTGCCCAAATGCCCAGCCAATCTTGTCGATGTTCAGCAACAGGATGACGACAGCCGTCAAGACATAAAGCACGCCCATAATCGGGACGACCTTTTCGGTAACTTTCGCAATCGACTTCAAACCACCTACGATCACGGCAAAAACGATTGCTGCAAAGATCACGCCGGTAATCCAGCCGGGATAGTCGCCGACAACATTGCTGATCTGTGCATGCGCCTGATTGGCCTGGAACATGTTCCCGCCGCCCAGTGCACCGAGGATACAGAAGATCGAGAACAGCACCGCCAGGATCTTGCCTGCCGGCACGCCGCGTTCTTCGAAGCCCTTGGTGAGGTAGTACATCGGGCCACCCGAAACGGTGCCATCAGGGTACTCGTTGCGGTATTTGACGCCCAGCGTACACTCGGTGAACTTGGAGGCCATGCCCATCAGGCCTGCCAGGATCATCCAGAACGTAGCTCCCGGTCCGCCGATCCCGACAGCCACTGCAACACCAGCGATATTACCAAGACCGACGGTTCCGGATAACGCGGTTGCGAGCGCCTGGAAGTGGCTGACCTCGCCGGCATCATTGGGGTCCGAGTAGTCACCCCGCACAAGCGCGATGGAATGGGGAAACGCACGAAACTGAATAAAACCAAAATAGATTGTAAACACTGTCGCTGCGACGACAAGCCAGCCGACAATCCATGGAAAACTGGTGCCGGGAAACGGGCTGAAGATGAAGCTGACAAACCAGCCAGTCGAGTTTGCGAAGATCTCGTTGATCTGCTGGTCCATGGAGACCTCTGCGTCCTGGGCGGAAGCCGCTCCAGACCAGAGGATTGCAAAAACCGCTGCCCATACTGCAGCAAAAGATAATCTGTTCATTTGAGTGTCCTTATCTGCGGTATCAAGGAACGATGGTGCATGCGACAGGGGCCGATTGGGCGAGGCTGCCTGCAACCGAACCGAAAACGCGGGCGGCAATTGCGCTGGAGCCGTCTCGGCCAACGAAAATCTGGCTCGCACCCGCGTCTTTAGCAATCGTGCCTAACGTGTCTGCGATATGGCCGTATTTGATGACGCTTTCGACTTCGACGCCGCTGCCAGCGAGTTTCTCGACCAGAGGCTTGATCACCGCCGCCTCAGCACGTGCCAGTTCTTCGCCACGCCGCTTGTGACGCTCTTCGATCTCCTCTGGTGTCAGAAAGGAGTAGGGTGACCACTCCAACACGTGCGCAATAAGGACATTGCCTCCATGCGCTTTAGCCAGAGCGAGCGCAAAATCTGCGGCCCGTCTGGATGCAGGGCTGCCGTCATATCCGACGACGTATTTGCTAGTCATATCAAGTCTCCCCCTCCGGGATTGCAACTCTTCGTTGAAAGTTAACGATATGCTCAATTCCGCAGGAAGACTTCCCTCGTTTTCTTGACTTTCGAAAAATTTTCGAAAAATATCTGTAAAATGCAGGAAAAATTGGAAAAATTGTCAATTGATGCAGTTGATAGGAAGATTCTTTCCGTGCTGCAGGAGCGTGGCCAGACCTCGATGGCCGGGCTGTCTGAGAAGATCGGACTTTCGCTCTCTGCATGTCACAGGCGGGTGAAGATGCTGGAAGCCAACGGGGTCATCCGGAACTACTCCGCACAGTTGAACCGCCGTGCCCTGGGCTTGGAGCTCGAGGTCTTTATCGAGGTCAAACTCGTCTCACAGCGCCGCGATGATGTAGACGCATTTGAACAGGCCATCAGCAATATGCCCGAGATACTCGAGTGCCACATGATCTCTGGCGAGTTCGACTATCTGATGCGGGTCGCAGCCAGCAGTCCATCGGACTATCAGCAACTCTATCGAAATCGCCTTTCGACGGTGCCGTCGGTCCTGCAGATGAAGACCCTTCTCAGCCTTGCAGCGGTGAAGGCGTTCAAGGGATATTGTATCGACTGATCTCGCCCCAGCGCGCATTGGAGCCAGTTGTACGCTGATCATATTGCCAACGCATTTTCCCTCTTGCCGACTCGGAGCAGGGGGCATATCCGAGCTTATCTTCTACACCGGGAGAGATCGGTCCTCGAGACCGGCGCCGAAGGGGAAACCGCCTCGGAAACTCTCAGGCAAATGGACCGGTGTAGGGTCGAGACTCCGTAGAGTGGTTGCGCAGCCCGCAACCCGCCCATGGGGCAAGTCTTTTCCCGCCGCGGTGGCGGATCAGGCGAAACTCTCTGGCTAGTGACGGAGGAGGCAGTGCGGCGGAGCTATGTCCGGCGTACAGCTTTGGAGTTCGACCCATGCGAGAGATTGCTGTCATCGGCGCCGGTATCACCGGTATCACCACAGCCCACGCCCTGATGGATCAGGGGTTCAACGTCACGGTCTACGACCGCCATCGCTATGCAGCGATGGAGACGAGCTTTGCCAATGGCGGGCAGCTTTCGGTCTCGAACTCGGAGGTCTGGACTTCGCTGGCGACGGTCCTGAAGGGCCTGAAGTGGATGCTGAAATCAGACGCACCGCTTTTGGTGAATCCAATGCCGTCGTGGGCAAAGTACACATGGTTTGCCCAATTCCTGGCCAACATTCCAAACTATCGGCGCAACACGATCGAGACCGCCCGGCTTGCCATGATGGCACGCGAGGCGCTGCTCGACATGGCAGACCGCGAAGGTGTGCCCTTTGACCTGGAACGCCGCGGCATTCTGCATTTCTACACCGATCACAAAGCAATGAAGTCGGCTGGCGAGGTCAACAAGCTTTACGCCGAGGCTGGCCTGTCACGCCGCGCTGTTTCGCCTGAGGAGATCAGTACGCTTGAACCGACGCTGTCCGGGGACTTTGCCGGTGGCTACTACACCGAAAGCGACATGACCGGGGATATCCACAAGTTCACCACGGGATTGTCTGATGCATTGGTCCACAAGGGCGCCAGGATGCGTTATGATAGTCAAATTGAGACAATTGACGCAGGCGATCTGATACGCATTCGACTGGCAAGCGGCGAGGAGCATCTGCATGACGGTGTCGTGGTCTGTGCAGGCATCGCAAGCCGGGGATTTGCCGCGCAGCTTGGTGACTATGTGCCGATCTATCCTGTGAAGGGGTATTCCGTCACCGTCGGCCTGGACGCCGAAAGCCAGACACATGCACCATGGGTCAGCCTGCTGGACGACACGGCGAAGATTGTAACTTCTCGCTTGGGTGCCGACCGGCTACGTATTGCTGGCACTGCCGAGTTCACCGGCGCCAACACCGACATCCGGGCCAAGCGGATCCGCCCTCTCACCAATTGGGTGCGCGAGTATTTCCCCGGCATTTCGACAGAACAGGTGACGCCTTGGGCGGGTCTACGGCCCATGATGCCGTCGATGCTGCCTCGCGTTGGTACCGGCCGAAGGGCGGGTGTATTCTACAACACAGGGCATGGCCATCTGGGCTGGACACTGGCGGCCGCAACCGCACGGATTGTGGCTGGGGTTGTTGCAGAGAGTTCTCGGACCGGAAAGTCGTCTGGCTTGGGAGGTTTTCGCGAAATACGCGCTTGATGCTGGCATCGGCACGGGCTTTTAGAAGCCGTTGGAAAACTCTGCGTGGCGAGAATGCGTTTCCTGGGTTTCGATCCTGGCACACCGACGCCTGACGATAACACGATCCGGCACTTCCGAAACCGGCTGACCGAGACCGGCACGCTGAAGCAGGTGATGAAGGCGTTCGACTGGCAGCTCCAGAAGAAGGGATACATTCCCCGGTCAGCGATCCATTGGGTCGCCTGCCGGGCAAGGGATGTCTGGCCAGATCGTTGATGATGGCGTGGTCCCTGCCCCGAAACAGCACAACACCGAGGACGCGAAGTCCGCCAAGGAAATCTGGCCTGATGAGTCGAACAAGGCCCGGCAGAAAGATACGAACGCGCACCTCTCAGCGACCCTTTGGATCGCCTGCCGGGCAATGGCTGGACGCTGAAGATTGGCGGCGAGGTGCGGTATCGCCCCGACGGCACGCCCCTGCCGATAGTCGCGGTGCCGGTGTTCGGCTATAAATCGCATATCAGCATCGACCGCCGGTTCGGCCTTATCCGCGAAGCCACGGTCACGTCAGCATCCGCGGCGGACGGGCGGCAGTTGAAACACCTTGTCAGCACTGACAACACCGGCTCGGAGGTCTGGGCGGACAGTGCCTATCGCCCGCAGCGCAACGAGAAGTGGCTGGCCAAGCGCATG
Source organism: Paracoccaceae bacterium (assembly GCA_045106875.1). Taxonomy (GTDB): domain Bacteria; phylum Pseudomonadota; class Alphaproteobacteria; order Rhodobacterales; family Rhodobacteraceae; genus Thermohalobaculum. The sequence continues at coordinate 5,507 of JBGCFK010000217.1, forward strand.
CTCACCAGCCGTATCCACCGACGCAAACCCGCGGGGAAGTCCATGCCCGAAGCAACCGCTCGCGCCAATGCAAAGAAACCCTCGGTGCGCGCCTGCGTCGAGCATGTCTTCGCGCATCAGAAGAACCGGTTCGGGCTGTTCATCCGCACCATAGGGTTGGCCCCGGCCGAAGCCAAACTGACACTGGCAAATCTCGCCTACATTTTCGACCGTCTGATCTTCCATGAATGGCGCAATGCCATGGGATGATTCCGTCCAAAAACGCGGAAAACCAACCCGGATTACTGCGATCTGGCGAGAACCTTCGCCCTTTCGCACCCATCAATAGCAGCACACGTCAGAGTACCGAGTTTTTGCGGGTATCCAGCTTGTTTCAGGCCTCGCAGCACAGCGCGACGATGTCGTCGTAGCCCTTGAACACTCGGTTTGAGAGTCGGTTCTCCGTTGCCTGGCAGGCGAGTGATTGCACTCGCTGATGGGGATGGCGTGTGTGTCGGCCCATGGCATAATGAACCCGGCGCCGTTTCCCGGCGCTGGACGGATGGCTCCGAAGATGCATGGCCATTTCGTGAGCTGATCGTGCTGGGCGCGGTGCCAGATGCCGCGCCTAGCCCACTTGCGGGTGATCTTCTTCTGTCCCACCCGTGCTTCTGCCATGGGCCTTGGACCTATGGTGGCTTTCTACGCCGAACTCCCGAAACCGAGACTCTACTGGCAGCCAGCCGTTCCGGGCCCACGCGAGCCGATCAACCAGGCGCCAGCGGTCGACACTGCCCAGATAGGGTTTCGGCGGGCCTCGCCGACTGTGCCAAGGTGCGTGCCCTGTTCACTCGTGCGGGTCCGTTTCTCTCCAGGTGCCTTGCAGGTGCGGAGACCTTCCGGGCCGTTCGCCTTGAACCGCGGAACCCAGCGCCGGGTCGCCTCTAGACCGACCATGCCGGTGCGCGCCACATTTGTTCGTGATCCATCATCCCAATCGACAAAACCGATGAGTCTGGTCTGCATCACCGCTCTGCCGGGCCAGTCAGCAAAGATCTGCAGACGAGAAATCTCTGCAAAGCTCGATACCCGCTCGCATGGAAAACATGCTCAGTTTTCCAATATGAACTATCCTGCAAACTATCTGGGGTTCCCTGTAAAAAGGGTCAGATGCAATACGCTGCAGAATGAAGCCTCCAGCCAGGACCAAACATCACCGCAGTTGATTTTTATTGTGATCCCAAAATCTAAATACTTCTAAAACTGCAATTCTCTGTAAGAGTGGAACTCTCGCTGACAGCCCCCTTTGCAGTGCTGCGCAATCATTCAGCGGGAGTTCCTGCGGCCGCAGGCGCCGGTGAAGGAGGATTGATTGAAAGTGCAAGGCGCAGTAGCGGTGGCACCAAGAGCAACGTAAGCACTGCCGACATCGATAGTCCGCCGACCACGACAGAACCTAAACCTCGGTAGAGCTCGGATCCGCTACCGGGGAACACGACCAATGGCAACATCCCGATCACTGAAGTCAGCGTCGACATGAAGATGGGCCTGATCCGATTGCGAGTGGCTTCGAGGATCGCATCGTTCACTGTCATGCCATCAGTTCTGAGATGGTAGAGTGATTGGTGCACAAGCAGGATTGCGTTGTTCACCACGATCCCAACGAGAATGACAAAGCCAAGCAGTGTCAGCATGTCCAGCGGCTGCGTCTGAATGATGTTCAAGAGATATAGCCCCGCAACACCGCCAGCGCCGGCTACTGGGACCGAGAACAGGATTACCAGAGGCAGGATGAAACTCTCGAACAGAACGGCCATGACCAGGAACACAATCACCAACGCCAAGAGCAGGTTCCATTTCAGAGCATCGAAAGTCTGGGTCAGCTGATCCGCCGCCCCGCTGACGGACATGGAAACGCCCGGGGGCAGCCCGTCGGCAGTTATCGGAGCCATGACCTCGGTTTCAATCATCTCCAGCGCCGTTTCCAACGCGATCGCCTGGGATGGACGGATCTCCAACGTAATGGTCCGCTCACGTTCACGGTGGCGGATCTCGACAGGGCCTGCCGTGAGGACAATCTCCGACAGTGCTGACAGCGGAACGATCCTGCCATTGGGCGCGACGACCGGGAATGCGCCGATATCCTGAGTGCGTCCCTTATCAGCCGTGGTTCCTCTGAGCATGAGGTCGATCTGCTCTGATCCAACCGTGATCTCGGCCACCCTCACACCATCATTGTAGGCATCCAGGGTCAAACCAAGGGTGCGCGCAGCGATACCAGCATCCGCCAACCGCACGCGGTCGGGTTCGACCCTCAACTCCGGGGCACCGAGTTCGAGCCCCGGTTGCGGTCGGAACTGGTTGCCTTCCGATCGTGGCAAGATCTGCGCAATGGTGCCGGCGGCGCGCTGCGCAACTCCCAGTATCTCGGGCAGTTCCGGACCCGAAATGTTCAGCTCAATCGCACGTCCACCGCCAATGCCCCGCCCAAATAGAGAGCGCTGGTTTATGAACCCGAACGTGCCCGGCTCGGCAAAGATCGGGCGGGAGAGGACGGGTATCAGCTCGGCAACTCGGTTCGGATCCTGCGCAGCCCCACCCAGGAATGTCAGACCCCGGAACGACACGAAGAAGAAGTGCTTCATGGCGGGCGGTGCTTCCAGATCGCCGGTTTCCTCTTTCTCCCAAAGTGGCTGGGCGACACTCTCGATTCGCTCGGCAATGCCAGTGGTCGTATTCAAGTTATATCCGGGCGGCGGCAGAATGACCCCAAAGACCAGATTACGATTGCCTTCGGGCAGGTACTCGAGTTTTGGCAGAAAGAGCCATGCGCCCAGGATCGCTGTTGCCGTTATCCCTGACACGACAAGCAGACCGAGCCCGCGATACCCAACGGTTGCCCTAGCATAGCGTTCCATCAGCCATGCAAAGCCACGACCCAGATGATCAATTCCCGGCAGCGGGACGACGGACAGTCTGGCCTTGCCGCCGCCCAGAACCTTGGCGCAAATCGCAGGGACAACGGTTATCGCAACTACCAATGACAACACGACGGAAACCGAGATGGCGACAGCAATGTCTCGGAAGAGCTGTCCCGCTTCCAGCTCCATGACCAGGATCGGAATGAATACCATCACTGTCGTCAGCGCCGACACAAGGATTGCGCCCCAAACCTGACGAGCGCCCTCATAGGCGGCCTTCTTCGGCTCCATACCCTGCTGGCGCAGCCGGTAGATGTTCTCCAAGACGACGATTGCAGCATCCACGACCATGCCAACAGCAAAGGCGATCCCGGCCAGTGAGATTACGTTCAAGGTGCGGCCCAGCATCGCCATGGCCACGAAACTTGCAACAATCGATACCGGGATTGCGACTGACACGACCAGCGTCGCTCGCCAAGAACGCAGAAACAACAGCAATACAATCGCCGCAAGCACGCCGCCGACCCAGATGTTCTGGATCACCAGGTCGATGGCCCCATCAATATATACGGTTTCATCGTAAACCTGTTCGAAGGTCAGGTTCTCGCGCGCAAGCGGACCTGCCACCAGATCACTAACTGCAAACCGCAAGCTCTCCATGGTCTCGATCACGTTTGCGCCTGTCTCGCGGACTGCGTTTACAGCAATCGCCGGCTCGCCTTTGTGACGTATTCGTGCGACCTGTTCGCCATACCCGAACTTGACCTCGGCCACGTCACGCACGAAGACTCGGCCGCCACTGCCCGAGTTCGAACGTAAAACCACATTGCGGATCGCTTCGATTGTGTTCAGTTCGCCCTCGGCGCGAACGACATAGCGCCGCTTTCCCTCATCGATATCCCCTGCCGACAACGAGATGTTCTCAGTCCGCAAGCGTTCCACAACATCCGGAATTGTCAGCCGATAGGCTGCCAATCGCTCTGGGTTAACCAGCACCTGCAACTCGCGGCTGACACCACCGTAGACGTTGACGAGACTTACGCCATCGACTCGCTCGAGCCGGGATTTGATTACGTCCTCCGCGAAATCACCGTAAGTTGCCATCTCGCGGGTGTTGCCATCACCACGTTTCAGGATGATCCATGCGATCGGATTGTCTGAAGAACCTGACGTGTCCAGGGAGGGCTGATTCGCCTCATCCGGATAACTGCCAACCCGGTCCAGCCGGTTCGACACCAGCAACAGCGCCCTGTCCATATTGGTACCGATGGCAAATTCCAGAGTCACCGTTGCGGACCCTGTTTCAGCGCGCGAGATGATACTCTCAAGGCCGGACATACCCTTCAGTACGTCTTCCTGTTCGTTTATGATCTCGCGTTCCACCTCGGCGGGCGCAGCGCCCGGCCAGTTCGTCTTGACCTCGATGATGGGTTTGCGGACATCCGGGATCAACTGGATCGGGATTTGCGTCAATGCCAGAACACCAAACATCAGCGCCATAAGGACGGCGGCGATCACTGCTATGGGCCGTTCTATGGCGATGCGGATCGGGTCCAACTCAGCCTCCTGCGGGCGACGCGTTGACTTCTTGGCCGGGTCGGAGCCGTTCATTGCCGCGCACGACAACCAGATCGCCTTCTGCAAGCCCGCTCAGGACCTCCAGGCGGCCGCCTGCTGACTGCCCCAATCTCACGGGACGCATTTCCGCAGCGCCCTCGACGACCGCGTAGACCACCCAGCCTCCGCCATTGCCCTGCACCAGAGCGTCCTTCGGAACTGTCAGAACGTCTCGCGGAACACTGACAGGGACATGCAACGTGAGGGACTTGCCGACAGCGATGAGTTGCGGATCGATCTCGGTCAGATCGGTTGCAAAACGAACTGGGCGTGTGCGGGTCGAGATCGTCTCGACCGGCAATGCCACCCGGACCTTTGCGGTGCCGCTGCTGCCTCCGGCGAAATCGACTGCGACGACAGTCCCCTTGGTAAGGCCAGTCACAAGCTCTGACGGCACATCGGCCTCGATCTCCAGGCCCTCGACGTCAAGCAGCTTGGCAACCGCCTCGCCCAAATTGAGGTATTGGCCCGGCTGCGCCATCCGCTCGACCACAACTCCGGTAAAAGGAGCGCTGATTATGGCGTATTCCAGGTCGTAGTCGACACGCGCCATACGCGCCTCAGCAGCAGCGGCAGCGGCAGTGGCTTGCCCCAACAGACCTTGCGAGCGCGCAACCTCGGCGACGCGGTCCTCGAACACGCCCTGTTGAAACGCGGTCGAGCCCTTCAAGCGCTCCTGCCGGGCAAGAATCTGCCGGGACAGCTTCAGCGCCGCCTCCGCGGTCCTGATACCAGCAAGAGCGACTTCCAGATCAGCCTCGACATTGCGACGCTCGATCTCGGTCAGCCGGGTGTCGAGGCGCACCATCGCCTCTCCCTTGGTTACCCGGTCTCCTACTGCGAACAGCACCTCGGTCGCCACACCCGTACGGCGAGACGCGACATCGGCTTGTGTGGAGGGCACCAACTGCCCGATGATAGGCGAGGTATCCGAGATGGCACGCACATCAACTTCCTCGACCAGAACCGATGCCGCGCGGCCTTGCGCTGCCGAGTTGCCAGCGCTCAATGCAAGCACCACCAACGCGCCAAGAAGTTCCCTCGCAAATCGCATCTAGAAGCCCTTTGTTCTCGAAGTCCGATCGAGCGTTTTGTCTACTGGCTCATCACGGGTGCGGAATGTCCCGCCGACCTCAATCTATCAACATACATCCCCCCGGCGACAAGATTCTCACTGGGATCCGGATCACTTTTGCTAGATCGTTCAATTTTGCCTTGTTTCAAGCCTAAGTGCGCGCTGCCCTGCCTGTGCGCGCAGGCCTGAACTTGGTTTTCTTGACAAGCGCACCGATATCCTGACAAGCGCAGCGGTATCATGCGATCTGCAGAGACGCAAAATCAGACTTTTCGACCTCTTGACAGTGTCCAGGGTCGCATATCGATCATGATTTTCACCGTCGCGGTCAAGACCAGCGCGCAGAGCGCCGCCTTGGATATCATACCCATTGTGCCTTCAATCAGCATTGCATGGACGACGCTGCCCAAGACGACCAATGTAGACATGCTCAAGTGACACAATCGCCAGACCGCCGGTCTCAGGCGCAACCGGCGGCGAAGTACAGCAACAAGCCCCGCCGCGAACGCGGCCCACATGGCAATGACGCCCCAAGCCGAGAACGTTGTCGGCGATCTGAAGAGCAGCGCGTCAATCACGTCAGGCGGACTGGTGATCCAAAGGCCTATCACGTGCGTCAGTACTGCAATGACCAGTAGAATACCCAAGATGCGATGCACGGATCGTGCGCGTCGCCTGGGCAAGCTCGGCAGATAGTCTCCGGCGAGCAAAGGCTGTAGGAGGAGAAGTCCCATGGCCGCGGCGCCTGCAAAGCCCGAAACGATATAGATCGGTTCTCGCCAAGCCAGCAACGGGCTGCTGGCCGCAACACCCAACGGCACGGCAAGCGCGACTACCAGCGCGGCCCAGATCAGGATTGCGCGAGCAGTCCCCACGCCGGTTATGCTGACTGCAACACGAATTGAGTGCTGAGGGTCGTGTCGCTTGCACGGGACATGACAGGCCGCAGGAACACGGTTTCGAAACCATTCCCGTCGTAATCGGCGTCGTAGGCCAAGTGTGCATGCGGTTGACCAAAAGCAGGGACGATCTGTGGCATCTCCATCCGGAACACGCCGTCCTCGTCCGTCAGTGTGGCACCGTGACTGCGTTGGTCACGCTCGTGCCCCTCGGTCGTATGTGCCCAGATCTGGATGCGAATGCCCTGCAGCGGAGCACCGTCGCCTGCCCGCAGTACCGTGCCAGACATCCAGAAGCCGCCACCGCCAATGCGCTCGACAATGGGCGCACCGGGGCGATAGTTGTTGGCACCGCCGCGCATGGTCGGTGTCGGAGCGAGTTCCTGAGCTGCCGCCTGCGCAAACAAACCAGAAGCGCCCAGTGTCAGCGCTGCTCCGGCGGTTGTGCCACCTGCCTTCAGAACGCTACGACGGGTGTGTGCAGTCTGGATCATCTTGCTCTCTCCAAGTGTTTGGGGCCGGACACTTCGATAGCCCGGCCAGGGTCCCAAATTAGCAGGCCAAGCGAAGATATCGTCGCGTGGCCTGCACCTTACATAGTCTGAGGTAGCGCACGATAAAGCGGGTCCAGAGGCGGATCGCCTGAATCAGACGGGCTCACTGGTCTCTTCAGCAGGCTGGAACTATTGACGCCAACAAACCAGCGGTTTCCGAAAGGGACCTAGAAGCGCTCAGCCAAGCCCCAACTGCTTCTTGCGCCTCTGAGCCCACGCACTGATGATCCTGTCGGCAATAATTCCAAGGGCTGCAATGAAGAACCCAGCAAGAATTCCGCGGCCAAAATTTTGCGTCGAGATAGACCGCACGACCTCCTGGCCAAGATCCGTCGAGCCGATCAGCGCCGTGATTGCTGTCATGGCAAGTGCCATCATGATCGTCTGGTTCACGCCCAGCATGATGGATGGCAAC
>JBGCFK010000218.1:0-2756 GCA_045106875.1 Paracoccaceae bacterium
TGCCGCGAGCAGCAGTTTCAGCCCGTCTCCAACGAGGAAAGGTGTCAGGCCCCATTCGAGGATCGGCTTGTCCCAGCCATAAAGCTGTCCCAACCACACAAGGCCCGGTACGTAGATCAGCGCGTTACCGATCAGCATGGCTAGCGCCATCCAGAAGATCGACCGGTCCCAGCCCCGCTGTGCCAAAGCGCCAAGTGTCAATGTCGCCAACACATAACCGGCCAGATACCCGCCGGTTCCGCCCATCATATAGGTCAGCCCCGCCTGTTCTGCGCTCGAACTGGCGAATACGTCGTAGCCAAGCGCGCCAATGAGCATGTATCCAACCATCGTCACCAGACCAAGGCGCGCGCCATAGGCTGCGCCTATAGTGAGCACAGCAAAGGTGCCCATCGTGATCGGCACAGGGCTGGGCCACATCGGAACTTTGATCTTGGCAGCAATCGCCAGGAACGTAATCCCGAGAACCACAAGGACCGCTTGTTTGAGCAATCGCGCCGCGCCGGTCCGCGGTCCGAAAAGCTCAACAAGTGTCGAATGGGAAGCTGTGATCTGCATAAGAGAATGTCTCCAATTCTGAATGATTGACCTCTGAATGCCGCAGTGCGGCTGATCGTGCAAGGGTTCTTGCGCTAACAGCGCTTGTATTCCGTGTCTGCGCTATAGTCCTTGCGCGGACCGGTGACATGCCAGGCGACCTTAAAGCGCGGCCACCCAGCAAAGTCGTACACCAAGACATACTTGTCAGGATCGCACCAGTGCTCCACCGCCCCGCCCTTCCCCGGCACCCGATGAAAGAAACGACCGTCGTCGAAAAAGACGGTCAGGTCATCCGCCCAGAAGTACGCACGCTCGGCCTGCAGCGGGGGATGCCCTTCGACAGTCATTTGTCCTTCTTCTAGGTACTGCAGACCGCCATTGACAGGCGTCCAGCTTGCTGTCCCGTTGAACTTTGCTACCGCGCCGGAGGCGTGTCGGATCAGACGGCTGACCAGCCACGAGCCTTGAAAATCCGACGCTACACGGACGTCTTCATGTTCAGTCATCCGCATATTCCGCTTCTGTCACATGCCCGGTTTTGTCGACAAACCGCAAGTCATCGCCCGAACGCGTCATGGTGTAACAGTTCCATAGGTCTGACGGCGGCCACAAGCTGCAATAATGATCGCCTTCTACGCGCCAATATCCCCAACTGTCGTGTCCAGCGTTGTATAGTGTACGGCCTGAGGACTTGAACTCCTGCCAAGCCGTAGCATAGACCAGCTTGCGATCCGTTAGTGCTGAACGGATCTCCGCACCGGACAGCGGCAACCAGTCGTCGGCAGCGCCCCCCGAACTGGCACAAAACGAAAGCAAAAGCGCCAGTCTCTTCATTTCGCGATGCTCCTGTCTTGTGATGCTGTGCCTCGCAGTTTATGAGCCAGCCAAAGCGATAGACAATCCCGAAAAAAAGGACTGATCCGAGATGATCCCGCGTTATTCCCGCCCAGACATGGTTGCCATCTGGAGCCCAGAGACGAAGTTTCGCATCTGGTATGAGATCGAAGCCCATGCTTGTGATGCCATGGCGGACCTCGGAGTCATTCCGCGTGAAAACGCCGACGCAGTTTGGAAAGCCAAGGATGTCGAATTCGACGTAGCCCGCATTGATGAGATCGAAGCCGCCACCAAGCACGATGTAATCGCATTCCTGACGCATCTCGCAGAACATGTGGGAAGTGATGAAGCGCGGTTTGTACATCAGGGAATGACCTCATCCGATGTGCTGGACACATGCTTCAACGTGCAACTTACCCGTGCGGCGGATATTCTGATAGCCGATGTCGAAAAATTGCTGGCGGCGTTGAAGCGCCGTGCGCTGGAGCATAAGGACACCGTTCGCATCGGCCGCAGCCACGGCATTCACGCCGAACCCACCACGATGGGTCTCACATTTGCGCGTTTCTACGCGGAAATGGATCGCAATCTTGCCCGCTTGAAAACCGCACGTGAAGAGATTGCCACTGGAGCAATTTCCGGCGCCGTCGGCACCTTTGCAAACATTGATCCGCGCGTCGAAGAACACGTCTGTGCGGAGCTTGGGCTGATCCCTGAACCTATCAGCACGCAGGTTATTCCCCGTGATCGACATGCCGCATTTTTCGCGGCACTCGGCGTGGTCGGCTCTTCCATTGAAAACATTGCGACGGAAATTCGGCATATGCAGCGCACCGAAGTGCTTGAAGCAGAGGAATTCTTTTCCGCCGGTCAGAAAGGTTCCTCCGCAATGCCGCACAAGCGCAATCCGGTACTGACCGAGAACCTGACAGGTCTTGCACGGTTGGTACGCATGTCGGTTGTGCCCGCGATGGAGAACGTCGCACTCTGGCACGAACGGGATATTTCGCATTCTTCGGTTGAACGCAATATCGGTCCTGACACCACAATAACACTGGATTTCGCTCTGGCGCGGTTGACCATGGTGGTCGACAAGCTGGTGATCTACCCCGAAAACATGCTCGCCAATATGAACAAGTTTCGCGGTCTGGTCATGAGCCAACGTGTATTGCTCGCGCTGACCCAAGCAGGTGTAAGCCGTGAAGACAGTTACAAATTGCTTCAACGCAATGCGATGCAAGTCTGGGAGCAAGGCAAGGACTTCAAGACCGAACTGCTTGCGGACGCGGATGTATTGGCGGCGCTCAGCGCGGATGAGATCGAAGAGAAATTCGACCTTGGGTACCATACAAAACACGTCGACACGATCTTTAAGCGGG
>JBGCFK010000219.1:0-7920 GCA_045106875.1 Paracoccaceae bacterium
GAAGTCCGAACCTCAAATCGTGGAGCGTTTTGCGGACTTGCCGGAAGCAATCGAGAACACGGTCGAGATCGCGCGGCGTTGTGCTTACCGGCCCCGTACGCACGATCCGATCCTGCCCAAGTTTGCCGATAACGAGATCGAAGAGCTGCGCCGTCAATCGCGCGAGGGGCTCGCGGCACGGTTGGAGGTAATCCCACATGCAGCCGAGGTGTCGGACTATGAGGCCCGGTTGGAGTTCGAGCTTGGCGTCATCGAAGGCATGGGGTTTCCTGGCTATTTCCTGATCGTCGCTGACTTTATCAAATGGGCCAAGGATCATGCGATTCCGGTTGGGCCGGGGCGCGGATCCGGTGCGGGCTCGCTGGTCGCCTATGCGCTGACAATCACCGATCTGGATCCCCTCAGGTATGGACTGCTCTTTGAGCGGTTCCTGAACCCGGAACGTGTCTCGATGCCCGATTTCGACATCGATTTCTGCCAGGACCGGCGGGAGGAAGTGATCCATTACGTGCAGGAGAAATATGGCCGCGACCGCGTCGCCCAGATCATCACTTTTGGCGCGCTGCTCTCCAAGATGGCGGTGCGCGATGTCGGGCGCGTGTTACAGATGTCCTATGGCCATTGCGACAAGCTGGCCAAGCTGATCCCAGTCGAGGGCGTGAAACCTGTCAGCATCAAGCAGGCCCGCAAGGACGAGCCGAAGCTGAACGAGGAAGCCCGGCGTGAGGAAGTCGTCGAGATGCTGCTCGACTATGGCGAAAAGCTGGAGGGCCTGCTGCGCAATGCCTCGACGCACGCTGCGGGTGTCGTGATCGGGGACAGGCCTCTGGTCGAACTGGTCCCGCTTTACAAAGACGCGCGCTCGGACATGCCTGCGACCCAATTCAACATGAAATGGGTGGAACCTGCGGGGCTGGTCAAGTTCGACTTCCTTGGTCTGAAGACGCTCACTGTTGTGCAGAACTGTCTGGACCTCCTGAAACTGCGGGGCATCGACATCGACATCTCGGCGATCCCACTGGACGACGAGGCCTCTTACGAGCTTTACGCTTCTGCCGACACGGTGGGTGTGTTCCAGGTGGAAAGCGCGGGCATGCGCGACGCTCTGCGCCAGATGCGCCCGACCTGCATTGAAGATATCGTGGCACTCGTTGCGCTCTACCGTCCCGGTCCCATGGAGAACAGCCCGAAATACTGCAACGTCAAGAACGGGCGGGAGGAGCGGGATTATCTGCATCCGACCATTGACGACATTCTTGACGAGACGCAGGGCATCATCGTCTATCAGGAACAGGTAATGGAGATTGCCCGGAAGATGGCCGGGTATTCGCTTGGTGGTGCGGATCTGCTGCGCCGCGCCATGGGCAAGAAGATTCAGGAGGCCATGGACGCCGAGCGGCCCAAGTTCCTTGCAGGATCCGCTGAGAACGGGGTGGATGAGAAGAAGGCGATGGAAGTCTGGAACCTGCTCGACAAGTTCGCCAACTATGGGTTCAACAAATCGCACGCTGCAGCCTACGCGGTCGTTTCCTATCAGACGGCGTATCTCAAGGCGAACCACCCGGTCGAGTTCATGGCTGCCGTCATGAACCTGGACCTGCATCAGACCGACAAGCTGAATGTCTTTGTCCAGGAATGTCGGCGCATGGGCGTCGAGGTTGTTCCACCCTGCGTGCAGAATTCATTGGCGACTTTTACGGTGGTAGAGGGGCGGGTTCTGTACGCGCTGGGGGCGCTGAAGAACGTGGGCGCTGAAGCGATGGAAATGATCGTGCGGGCTCGTGCCGATGGACCTTTCGAAGATCTCTTCGATCTGGCACGGCGAGTGGAGCTGAAGATGGTTGGCAAGCGCCCGTTGGAGAATTTGGCACGGGCAGGGGCTTTCGATGCCTTGGAACCTGTCAGGGCACGCATTCTGGCCAATATTGATAGTCTGGTCGACTACTCTGCCACCTGCCATGCCGAGATCAATTCCGCGCAGGGTGGACTGTTTGGTGGTCCGGGCGAGGCCTTGCCGCCGCCCAGGTTCGTAAATGCCATTGATTGGTTGCCCGCAGAACGCTTGGCTGAGGAGCATGGTGCGGTCGGTTTCTATCTGTCGGGCCATCCGCTGGATGACTATCTCCCTGCGCTTCGTCGAAAGGGCGTGAAGAGCGCTGCGGAACTGGCTGGCGGCGGAACAGGGCGTGTGGCCGGTACGGTTGCGACACGGCGGGACCGTAAGTCGGCGCGTGGCAACAGGTTCGCATTTGTCGAGTTCTCCGATCCGAATGGAATCTGGGAAGCTGCCGTCTGGGCCGAGCAACTCTCGCAGTACGACGAGCTATTGCGCCCCGGAAACAATCTGGTTTGCCATATCGAACTGCGTGGCGGGGACGAGGGTTCGCGGATGGTCCTGAACTCGGCGCAACCCGTCGAAGCCGTGGCGGAGGATGCGGGTAGCGCTGGGCTGGAGGTACATGTGGCCGAGGCAGAAGCACTGGTCTCAATCCGGGCACGGCTGGATCTGGTCTCGACGCAAGCCCGGAGGATGCGCGGTCAAGGCCCGGTTCGTCTGGTTATCGCGTTGCCAGAGGATGATCAATTGGTCGAAATTGACCTGCCCGGACAATATGCGCTTTCGACCGAGATCCGTGGCGCCATCAAAGCTGTCCCTGGCGTCGAAGCCGTCCGGGAGTTCTAGATCACGACGCGGCCATGTCCCTGACGGGACCACTTGCACTGACGTGCTCGCCTGTCGACCCTTCGGGCCGTCAGATGGCCGTCTCTGGCGCCCTTGGCAAGTGTTGCATAACCTCACGATCCCTCGGTTTGCATTCACAGTCCTTTGAACTGCCAGCGATTGTTCCGTGAACGAGCCTGCCCCACCTCTTGCTCATCGGATGGCTACGGGAAGTTAAGAACACTCGGCCCTGCGTCTCCGCATGAAAAACCAGGAACCCCGGCGTTTGGTGTCGGGACAGGAGATCGAAAATGAAGAACGTTCTGACCGCCGGCCTCATTGCTGCAGCTGCACTCTCCACCACGGCAGCGCTTGCAGAATCCTCTGCCGCCGAGCAGCGGGCGAAACTGAACAGTCTGTGGGGCAAAAGTGCGACACCCGCAGTCAGCGCCCAGGTTTCCTCCACACGTGACACGACGACAGGCGATGCTTTGGAAGGTATCTTCTTCGCTCAGCCCAAAGACCGTACTGCGAACGACGTGCTTCGCAATCTTCGGTCCAGTCAACCTAAACCGGCTGGCCGCTGATCGCTGCCTGACACGGGCGGATCCCCTCGGCCCATGTCGTCCTGGCAGCCTTGGTCAGGTATCACCCTGTCCCGCTTTCCCCTTGGGACGGGGCTTGTCTGATGGGGGTCTCTGGTCTACCTCCCTGCGATGCAAATCGCTGGAGGGACAACATGATCGGGCGTTTGAATCACGTCGCTATCGCAGTGCCTGACCTGGAGGCCGCATCAGCGCTCTATCGCGAAACTCTTGGTGCGAAGGTTTCGGATCCCCAGGTCGAGCCTGACCACGGCGTCACTGTCGTCTTTGTCGAACTTCCAAACACCAAAATCGAGTTTCTGGAGCCGCTGGGTGAAGGTTCGCCCATCGCCGCTTTCCTGGAGAGGTCGCCTGCGGGCGGCATTCACCACATCTGTTATGAAGTCGAAGATATCCTGGCCGCGCGTGACAGGCTCAAGTCCGAAGGGGCCCGTGTGCTTGGCGATGGCGAGCCCAAGACAGGCGCGCATGGCAAGCCCGTGTTGTTCCTGCATCCCAAGGACTTCAACGGCACATTGGTAGAGTTGGAGCAGGTATGACCATCACTTCTGCAATTGTTTTGTTTGCTGTGATCTGGGCGATAGTATTTTTCATCGTACTTCCGTTTGGACAGATCAGCCAGCATGAAGCAGGCGAGGTTGTGCCGGGCACTCCGGCCTCGGCACCGACGGATGCGCAGCTTTCGCGCAAGGCTCTGATTACGACGGCGATCGCGGTTCTGGTGTATGCCTTGGTAATGGCGGTGATCCTGACGAAGACCGTGACCATCGATGATGTACCGTTTTTGACGCCTCCGTCTGGGCGCGTCTAAGCAACCCGCAGCCTGTGGTATTGGTGCGTGATGGTGGCGACCCCCAGCACCGGGACGATAAGATTCATCACGGGAATCGTAAGCGGGACGGCCATCAGAATACCCGCAAACCAGGTTCTACCCCAATAGCGTCTGCGCAGCGACGCGGCTTCCTGCGCCGGGACATGCCTGACCGCCACAAGCTCGAAATACTCACGTCCCAACATATAGCCATTGATGCCGTAAGCCATCGCAAAGGCGAGTGGCGGGAATACGAAAAGCAAGATCAAATACGGGATCGCCGCCAGCAGGTTGACCAGCACAACCGTGCCTGTGAAGCGGATGGCCGTCCCAATATCGCTGACAAACGTACCGCGCCGGGGCTCCGGCAGGTTTGGATAGTGCCGCGCCTCGACTGCGTCGGCAATCTGATCGAGGAAGAAGCCCACGAACATGGCCGCGACAGGGATCATCAGGAAAGTCGAAGCGAGCAGGACGCCGCCCACTGCAAGTCCCTGCAAGCCGATAGAGGGCAGGGCCACCTCGCCAATCAGGGGCCACTCGCCAAGGCTCGTGGGGATGAACGTCGCCAACCAGCCAGCGCCAACCGCCGCACCTGCCAAGAGCAGCACGGTCAGGCCAAGGGCCTTTAAAAGCACCCACAAGAATCGAGGATCTGGAATCTGACCCAGTGCACGGAAAAAGTCGTTGATCAGCGCCATGTCGTGATCGCTGCAATGTCCGGCCGGTCCCGATCTGTGGGCGCTACGGTTTCAGTACCGATATGTATGAAACCCGCCACGAACTCTCCGCCACTACAGCCCAGGGCGCTCACCAGAAAAGATTCGTCCCGGCATAATGGCCCGGTTAGCCAGTTTGCGCCCCAGCCTGCGGCAAGCGATGCATTGAGCAGCGCGAGGCAGACCCCGCCTGCCGCCATCTCCTGTTCCCATAGCGGAATTTTGTCGGAAGGTTTTGGCGCAGCAATCACGACAACGATTGCCCCGCCATAGGAAAATGACTTGGCGTTCTTCTCGATCTTGTCGGGTGCGAGCCCCATGGCGCCCATGCGCGTTGTCGCAAGCTCTGCGATGCTGGCCCGAAGCGCGGGATCCGTCAGGATGACAAAGCGCCAAGGCACCAGCTTCCCATGATCCGGAGTGCGTGAGGCCGCCGTAAGCAGGGTCTCGAGTGTTGCCCGGTCCGGTGCCTCGGCTCCAAGGGTCTTGGCCGGGCGCGAACGCCGGGTCAGCAGAAAGTCAAGCACCTGTGGCTGCGGGTTCGGCATTCAGGATCCTCCCTTTTCCCCCGGTACTTATGAAAGGGTGGGGTCCTCGGCAACCAGGATCGGGCGTGTGAGATCAGATAGGCTCTGCTTTTGCTGTCCCGCTGGGTCGAAGTTCTGAGGATCCAGCCAGGTTTCCATGGCTTCCCGGATTGCGGGCCATTCGCTGTCGATGATGCCATACCAGGCCGTATCGCGGTTTGCGCTCCGGGTGACGACGGCTTGACGGAATACGCCCTCAAAGCTGAAGCCCAGCCGTTGCGCTGCCTGACGCGACGGTACATTCAGGGCATTGCACTTCCACTCATACCGCCGATACCCCGCGTCAAACGCCCACTTCATCATCAGGTACATGGCTTCGGTGGAGGCCCGCGTTCTCTGCAGCAGCGGCGAGAACGTGATGTAACCAACCTCGATCGAACCTGCCGCTGGTGCCATGCGCATCAAGGACGCTGTGCCGACTGGGCCACGCTCGGTGACAATGGTGTAGTGCAACGGATCAGGGCTGACGGCTGCGGTGGACACCCAGCCCGCATAGTCAGCCGCTGACGCGAACGGACCCTCTGGCAGATAGGTCCAGTTGCGGCCATCTTCGTCATGGCAATGCGCGGCATGCAAGGCTGGTGCATGTTCCAGCGCCAGCGGCTCGAGCCTGCAATACTGTCCGGTCAGTATTTGGCGAGTTGGACGGGGACGCGGTGTCCAATTGTCTACTGGCTGATCTACGGGCTGTCCCAGTGTGTTTCGCAGGCCCCTGTCTGATGCGTCGGTCCGGGCATTGACCAGTGGCCGGGACAGTGTTCTGAGACTTTGCTTCTGGACGCCCGCAGCATCAAAGTTGTTCGGGGCAAGCCAGGTTTGAAATACGGCTCGAAGCGAAGGCCACTCAGTGTCCAGAACCGAGAAGCAGGCTTTGTCCCGATTGCGTCCCTTGGCGACGTAGGCTTGCCGAAAGAGGGCTTCAAATGAGAACCCGAACCGTTCGGCCGCCCCCATTGAAGCCGCATTCAGGGGATCGCATGTCCACTCGAACCGGCGATAGCCATTGGCGAAAGCCCAGTCTATGTGCAGGAAGATTGCCTCGGTCGCAGCGCGTGTCCGCTGGAGCGCAGGGGAGAACATTATCGAGCCTGCTTCTATGCTTCCCGCGGCAGGTTGCATGGACATGAAGGCGCCATTGCCCGATGCCTTGCCGGTCGCCTTGTCGACATAGGTGAAGAACATCTGTGTTGCGTCGTGTTCAGCGCCCAGCATCCATGCCTTCAATTCGTCCCGCGTGGCAAAGGGACCGATGAGCCGGTGGGTCCAGTCGGCCCCGGTTGGCTCGGCCGAGAACGCTTCCCACAGATCATCAAGATGCGCCGCGACAGTTTGTGGCTCCAGGCGAACATAGGCGCCCTCGATGGTCGCGCGGGGTGGTAACGGACAAGGTTCCCAGTCGGGCAGCGTTTGTCCTACGTGCTGTCCGAGATTGTTGAGATATGTCATGGAGGCCTCCGACCGCAGCGAAAAATTCCGCTCCAAGGTCGTCGGGTGTCTGGCTGCCCGCCACCAAATTCGATGAGTCCAGTCTGGCTGCTACGGTGGCGTCAGGCGATCAATCCCGGATCTGAGCCAAGTTCGACGCCGGGGAATACTGTGCCCGCCAGATCCGCATGGCTCAGCCCGAACATCGCAGCGAGCGGCCATGCGGCCCAGCGTCTGAGATCATCGGTCGGCATCACGTCCCGGTTCTGGTAGAGATCGCCCTCGCCGAGGCCGGGCCACTGTCCGAACACCTGTCCGCCTCTGACTGCGCCGCCTGACAGGACCATTAAACCGCCAGTGCCATGATCGGTTCCGCCCGACCCGTTCTCCCGTGCCGTGCGGCCAAACTCGGTAATCGCAATGACGGCGGTACGATCCCAATTGCCGCCAAGATCCTGCTTCAGCGTGACAAGAGCTTCTGTCAGCTGTTTTGCCGGGCGCTTGATCGCGTTGTCCTGACGCCGGTGGGTGTCCCAGCCGCCTAGGGAGAATGCCGCGATGCGGGCCGGGCCATTCAGACGTTTGGCGGCATATCGCGCGAGGCTGCTGCCATTCTCGCGCCGTGTCTCGGGCTTGCCGTCGGTCAGCATTGATGCCTCGGCAAGCGCTTCCGAAAACAGGGGATCGCCTGCATAAAGCGCCGTCAGCAGTTGCCGGTCATCATCGGCAAGGCTCAGCACGTTCGTTGGCGACCACGAGGCGGCTGGCGCGTTGCCAGACAGGATCAGCATATGTTCGCGCCCAACGGCCATGGCCGTTTCAGCCTGAGCGCCCGGGATCAGGCTTACGGCTCGGTTCAACCAACCATCGCGTCCTGCTGTCAGATTACCACCTGCATCGTCACCGCCGTTCTCAAGCAGATCCTGTCCGTCGAAATGGCTGCGCTTGTTGCGGTATGGTGTCGAGACAGCATGCACAAAGCCAAGCTCACCGCTCTGCCAAAAGGGAACCAGACCCGCAAATGGGTCCGAGAGTCCGAAGAAGCCGTCCAGATCTGTCAATCCGTCGCCGGGCAGACCTGCCAGTCCGGGACGCAGATTTCCCAAAGCGC
>JBGCFK010000022.1:0-4368 GCA_045106875.1 Paracoccaceae bacterium
TGCAAGATCGTTCACCGCTGCGCCATGGGACCGGAGTTTATCGGTCACCAACACCCGTGGCCCGCCCCAGCACTTGAAAAGCTTGCGAAAGAAGCGCAGCGCCGCCGTCTTGTTGCGCCGGGACTGGACGAGAATGTCCAACACATCGCCGTTTGAATCGACCGCTCGCCAGAGCCAATGCTTCACACTGTTGATCCGCCAATCGCGTCGACCGG
Organism: Paracoccaceae bacterium; assembly: GCA_045106875.1. Classification (GTDB taxonomy): domain Bacteria; phylum Pseudomonadota; class Alphaproteobacteria; order Rhodobacterales; family Rhodobacteraceae; genus Thermohalobaculum. Next base: position 216 of record JBGCFK010000022.1, read on the forward strand.
GCGGTCGAGCCGCGTGGTGGCAGAGACGACCGATGCCCCCGTCAGTACTAGCGAACGTTCGATCTCTGTTCCATCTCGGCAAGTGCCACCGGCGTCGAAGTGTTTAGGTTTGCGATCCGGAAAACCACATGTTTTCAACGCCTTGCAAAAACTTCACCAAATCGGCGCAGTCATCAGGATCAGAGAATATGGGGCCAAGAGAACCGATTTCGGCAGATACGTGCGTTCCGAGGTGAATAGCCCTTTTCCCATAAACCTATGAAACAAGGGAAATTTCCGCCGGCGTGACCGAACAGAGAACGAGTTGGATAGGGCGTGTGGCGGAAAGACAGTCCGTATAATCCCCGTTTTTTCATGTCCGCATCGATCCGCTCTGGTTCTGAATATAAGCTTATTTTCAATGAATTAAATTCACTCTCGCCCATTGCGGTTCGCAGGCGTTCGCCTTAAATTACTGTAAAGTGTGGGAACGAATGTGGGAACAGATGGCACCCAGCGCACGGAAGGCAGAGACAGCGAAACCGGGACGGCACGGCGACGGTCGTGGGTTGTTCCTGTACGTGAAGCCATCCGGATCAAGGTCATGGGTGCTGCGCTATCAGGTGCAGGGGCGGCGGCGCGATCTGGGTCTGGGCTCCTATCCCGATGTGAGCCTTGCGATGGCCCGTGAGCGCGCTTCCGATGCCAGGCGCATGATCGCAAACGGCGAAGATCCGATTTCGCAGCGCCAGCAGGCGAAACCCAAAACCTTCAAGGATGCGGCACTGGAGTTGATCGACAGCAAGCGACCCGGCTGGAAGAATGCCAAGCACGCGGCGCAATGGACTTCGACATTGGAAACTTACGTTTTTCCGAAGATTGGCCAGGTTCAGGTTGCCAAGCTCGAAACCGCTGACGTAATCGGGGCGCTGACGCCCATCTGGTCGTCAAAACCCGAAACTGCCAACCGCGTCCGCCAGCGCATCGAAGCTGTGATTGACTACGCCACGGCTCTTGGCATTCGCAGTGGCGACAATCCCGCACGCTGGCGCGGGCATCTGGACCACCTTCTGCCCAAGCCCACAAAGGTTCGGGCCGTCAAGCACCACGCGGCTTTGCCACATGCCGAGATGGCCGACTTCATGGGCGACTTGGAAACCCGCAACGGTACCGCCGCGCGCGCTTTGGCCTTTACTATTCTGACAGCTGCGCGTTCGGGCGAGACACGCGGTATGACGTGGGCCGAGGTCGATCTGGAGCGACGCATCTGGACCATTCCCGCCGAACGCATGAAAGCTGGCAAGGAACATCGCGTGCCGCTCACCAACGCCGCGATTGAACAACTCGGCGCTCGCCGTGCCGACGACGCATTGGTCTTTGAAAGCGAAGCGAAACCCGGCAGGCCGATCTCCGACATGAGCATGACCGCCGTGCTGCGCCGCATGGGGCGCGACGGGATCACCGTTCACGGCTTCCGCTCTACTTTCCGCGATTGGGCGGGCGAGACGACCGGCTTTCCCCGCGAAGTCATCGAGGCCGCGCTGGCGCACGGTATCAAGGACAAGGCGGAGGCCGCGTATGCCCGCAGTGACCTGTTCGACAAGCGCCGCAATCTGATGGATGCTTGGGCAGGGGCCGCAAACTGCGGAGATCGCGGGGCCAACGTGATCGCGTTTTCTTGATGTGGTGCTGGATGTTGAAGCACTGAATTTTGCGTATTCAAGATTGCAACCAATCCGAGAATCTCGATAAACTGTCTACTAAATTTGGGCTCGGAGCTGTCATGCTCTCTTTTTCGAAACGACAGATTTCAGGGGTAGAAGCGGCCTCACAAGCGCAATTCCTGCGCGAGACGCTTGCTTTGCATCGTCGGGATTGCCCCGGACTTGTCGAAGATCAAACGGATGATCATGCGCTCGACATCCTTGGCGACTGTTCGCAAACAGCCCGAGACTTTGGGTTCACGACCGAGGCGCTGATCCGCCGGTTCCTCGTTATCCAGGCTGTGGCCGGGCGCTATTTCTACGAGGACCCGTCCTTGGCCGAAGCACATCCGTTCGTGGAAGGCGACGCGACAGACGCTCACACCCGGATGATGCGGATTGAAGTTGCCGTTCTTGAGGTTCTGAACCCCGAACCCGATGAGGACGATCCCTTCGGATGACGGCGCTGCCACAACATGGTGGCAGCAGCGGTGCGCCCGGCGCAGCCGTACAGGCGTGCGAGAACTGGATCGATCTGCGCTACGAGTACGAGGATGGCACCGGGGTTGGTGGCGCATCTTTTGTCATCCAGGAGCCGAACGAAGGTAAAGCCGGAAGCGCGATCATTGAAGACGGCGTGCTTGACGACAACGGCGAGAAGCGCGTTTGCCTGCCGCTGGACAAGACCGATGTCGAGGTCTTCTTCTACGACGACCCGGAAGGCGAAGCCTACGAAGACCCGGACGCGGAGACGCCGACCGAGGAACCGTACCCGGGCTTCTTCAGCTCAATATGGAACTGGGCTTCCGGCGCAACCAACTGGGTTTGGGGCGTGATTCAGGGCGACTTCAACGAGGACGCCACGACCAGCCAGATCATCGTCAACACTATTATTACGATGATCCCGGTGGTCGATCAGGTCGGGGATGTCCGGGATACGGCGGCGATCCTCTACCGCATGATCTGGAAAGAGGAATATAGTGACAAATGGGCCTGGGTGGCCTTGTTCATCACTGTTATCGGCTTCATCCCGACGCTGGGCTCTCTGGCCAAGGGTGTGCTGAAGACCGTCCTTCGCAATGCAGACATCAGGATACTCCTCAAGGTCTACAACTGGTTCGGCACTAAAGGGAACGGCTATCGCTGGATTAAGGGTTTGCGCGACAATCTCACGGGCGAGCACCTTACCTCGGTCATGTCGAAGTTGAATGAACTGCTGGACCGCGCTGTTGGAGAACTCAACAAAGCGCGCAATAACTATTGGACGCCCAGTAGCTGGCGCGCGCCCATCGACAAGATGAAGGCGCAGATCGCGAAGTTCCGCGACGTGATGCCCACCAAGTTGCGCGAGGCGGCAGACACCTTGAAGGGCAAGCTGGACGAGGCTATCGGCGCTGGGATTGCCCGCATTGAACGTATTGCTACACGCAAGAAACATACGCAGACGCAGGGAAAGACGGAACCGCCCTCCAGAGTGCCAAGATACTCGAAGTCTGATTTCCCTGAGATCGAGACGAATGTCAGCCAAAAGCAGAACCGTCACATCGAAGGCAGGCCGGAATATCGCGGTGGGGGCTACATGAATTCAAAGGAAGACGCGCAAAAGGTCTTGGACGAATGGCATGCGGGAGACCTCGAGATCATCGGCAAGAACCCTAACGGTTTCCCTGTGGTCAGATCCCCAACTACGACCGGCACGAACGTCAATGTGGGCGCTGGATACCCACAGCAATCCACCGATGTCTTCATCATCAAGGGCACATCAAGTCCAAGTATTGTGCCGACCAATCCCAACTGGGGGCAATGATGCAAATTGATCAAAAAACTGCCAAAAAGAATGCGATCATCGTAATGGCGCTGCAGGCTTGTGTAGGGGCGATATCAAAAAATGTTCGGGCTGTCATCATCGACATATCTGCAGACGACATTGAACTTTATTTTCTGGTGAGAGTTGACGACGAAGATGACCGAGAAGAAGCAAACGATATTGCCGACGAACTCTCAATCCTCTCAGAAACCTACAGAGTTAGGCCGTTCTACAAAGCCATAGGTGAAACGCCACTGCCGCCGATACCGCCTGGACAGATCACGATCTATCGGGAGAAATCGTGAGTTGGAAAGGTATCGGAATTTGGAAATTCCAGATGGAGTTGATCCTGGCTACGAGGTTTGGAACAATACCCACACGGTAACTTTGGAGGATTTTGGATTGAGTGACTTAGACGCTGATCGAAATCCTATCCTCTACCATCCAGATACTTGGAATCTGTGAAAAATGAGCGACCTGCATCCCGTCAAGTATGCATTACATCAACTCATCGCAGAGCGTGGTGTCCGTCGTCAGGGTTTTTGGGACCAGAAGCGGCTTAAACTAAGAGAGCGTTTGGCTCATCTTGTTGGATTGATTATGCGGCGTGCTGTCTGTGATGCAAGCGTCGCGCTTCGAGTGTTTTTCTTTTGATCCTTTCCCT
>JBGCFK010000220.1:0-18925 GCA_045106875.1 Paracoccaceae bacterium
ATAGGACGTTGTCAGACCTTATGAACGCGGGCGGGCCTCGCATGTGAATGGCATGCAGTCGCCAGACGCTGGGGCGAGAGCTCCGCGCCATGGGGTTCCGTCGCCTCTCAGCCCGTCCGAAACACTATGGGCAAGACGCGGATGCCCAGGAGGCATTCAAAAACACTTCGCCGATATGGTCACCGCCATCCGCCCCCGGAACGGCTGGCCACAGGTAGAGATCTGGTTTCAAGAGTTCGCCATGCTGACCGCCATCGGTCCGAGGCCCATCCCGAGCTCGCGCAGAGTGTCTTCGGCATTCGGTTTCAACTCCCAGACGGCGGAGGCGATTTGTTCGGCCAGCCTGAGCCTCTCCAGTGTCTGGGCGCGGCCGATCATCAAGCGGCGGAGCCCCGGATCACGGGGGGCCGGCGTTCCGCGCCGCAGGTCGGCGATGCCGGCATGATCGTCCGCCAGGGATCGCAGGCCGCGGTCGAGATCGGTCCAGCGCTCCGCCGCAACCTGCGTTTCCAAGGCTTGGGAAATCGCGCGCGCGCTGCGGGGGCTCAGCTCCAGTTGTACGAGGTCTTCCGCGCGCGCCCGAAACCCCTGGCTGATATAGTCACGCGAGACTACAAGGCCCCGCCCATCGTCGGCCTTTCCGCGCACCAGGATGTGGACATGCGGATTGTCGGTGTTCCAGTGTTCGACGGCGACCCAGTCCAATCTCGTGCCGAGATCCCGTTCGGCTCAGTCAGCATGCGGCGGATCTCGTAGGGCTGCTTGGAATAGTGCCGCTGACCCGGTAAGCACCGGAGGGGAGTTTTGTGATGGAGGCCATTTTCGTGTGCGCTGTGTGTGCAATGAGTCGTCGTAGAGGGGCAAGTTCGGAGGTATTGGGGCGTATTCCAGCGTATCAGCATCCGCCGCCAACAGTTTGAAGATACAAAAAAATGCAAATAAATCAAAACGCTAGATTGTCTGTCGCCCCCATGATGGAGTGGACGGACAGGCATTGTCGTCTGTTCCATCGGCAATTTTCCAGCCGGGCGTTGCTCTATACAGAGATGCTGACTGCCAATGCGCTGATCCATGGAGATCCAGAACGTTGGTTGAAGCACTCTGCTGCCGAGTATCCGCTGGCGTTGCAATTGGGTGGCTCCGAGCCTGCGAAACTGGCTGAGGCTGTGCGTCTTGCCAGAGGTTTCGGCTTTGCCGAGATCAATCTCAACTGCGGCTGTCCCTCGGATCGTGTGCAGAACGGTGCGTTCGGCGCCTGCCTCATGCGCTCGCCTGAACTGGTTGCTGATTGTGTTGCTGCAATGATCGAAGGCTCTGCTGGTGGTCCCGAGATCACCGTTAAATGCCGGATTGGCGTGGATGATCAGAACCCCGAAACCGTCCTGCCCGCATTCATCGACCATGTCGCCGCCGCTGGCGTGCGCCACGTCGCTGTCCATGCGCGCATGGCTTGGCTGCAAGGGTTAAGCCCCAAGGACAACCGAACCATTCCACCGCTGGACTATGATCTCGTGCGCCGGGTGAAGGCCGACCGGCCGGATCTGAGCATCGCGCTGAACGGTGGTATCGCGACTCTCGATGAGGCCTTGGCGCATCTCGAGCATTTCGATGGGACTATGATCGGTCGTGCAGCCTATCACGATCCAACGGGGATCCTCGGCGCTGCCGACCGGCGTGTGTTTGGAGCCGATACACCCGATGTTGACCCGGTCACAGCGGTGCGCGCCATGTATGATCATATAGAGAACGAGCTGACCGCTGGCACCCGGTTGCACCAGATTGCCCGCCATCTGCTGGGCGCATTCTCGGGGCGGCCCGGTGCGCGGCGTTGGCGACGTGTCATATCGGACGGAGCGCATCTGCCCGGTGCAGGGATCGCGTTGATCGAGGAGGCTCTGGCCGAAGTTGCGCCCGATGCTGCAGCGGCATGACTTTGCTCCGATGAATTTGGCCGAGCATTTCTTCGCCAAAGGCTGGGTTCGGTTCGCGGTGGATCCAGAGATCGCCGTCTGGGTCGACGCAGTGCGCCCACTGGCCGAGCTTATCTCGGCCGACCCCCAGCACCGGGCCGCTTGGCTACGGTGCGGCGGCACATGGTTTGCGGGCGTGAACATTCTGCCGAACAATAGCTCAGGCGCTGTCCCCACCGAAGGCGTGCCGCCGCTGACGGGTGCGCCTGTCCAGTTCATCCGTGATGTGTTGGGGCCAAGGGATTTTGCTTGGGATGCCGGACAGATCTCGGTCTGCTATCCGGGCTATCCTCAACCCTCGGACGGTGAGAGCGAGGCCGCGTTCCGCTTCCGCCGTGACCGTGATGCCGCGCATGTGGATGGACTGCTCCGCTCAGGCCTGGATCGTCGCAGATCGCTGGGTGAGCCGCACGGGTTTGTCTTAGGGTTGCCGCTGACGGAAACGCCCGCCGAGGCCGCGCCGCTGGTGGTGTGGGAGGGGTCGCACGAGCATATGCGTGCTGCCTTTCGGGCCCGGTTTGCCTGCATCAACCCGGCGGACTGGGCCGCGGAAGATATCACCGAAGCCTATACAGCCGCGCGCCGCGAGGTGTTCTCGGCATGTCCGAGAGTGCCTGTCCATGCCCGACCGGGCGAGGCCTATCTGGTGCACCGGCTTGCCTTGCACGGAGTTTCGCCATGGGGCGCAGGCGGCGGCAATGCGCCGCGATCCATCGCGTATTTCCGACCCGAAACGAGCAGTGAGCCCGGGGATTGGCTGCACGCGAAGTAGAGCGTTTCCGGATCAATCCAGATCAGTTCCGCATGAGCAGCTTGTCACCGCGGAAGGAGGTCTCTTCCAGCTTTTCGAGGAAGCTCATGCCCAGAAGGCCGACTTTCAACATGCCGGGATGTGCCACGGCGGCTTGTACGTCGAAGACAGCGATAGGCCCGATCTTGATGGATGAGATCCGCACGGCGGCAACGGTAGAGCTGCCATTTGCGGTGGTGACGGGAACCGTGAAATCCAGGTTGTCGGGGTCAAGGCCAAGCTCGCCCGCAACCTCGTAGGGGATCAGGACCATGGAAGCGCCGGTATCCACCATCAGACGCATCGAGACTCCGTTAACGTCCGCCTCGGCGCGGTAGTGCCCATCCCACGCGCGGCGCAGTTCGGCCTCACCCTGAGCGGTGGTCAGCGCCACAGAAGGATGGATATTGCCGCGCAGACGATCATAGAGATCGGACAGCTCAACCCGGTTCGAGTAACTGAACACGACACTGACAAAAAGAGCTACCCAGACGACTGCAACTCGGGCAGTCGCAGGACCGCCGCGCAGCAACAGTCGCCCGGCACCTGCAATGGTCAGCCCGCAGGCAAACACGATTAAGAAGACCATGCGCCGACCAGCATCTTCGGTGCCAACGAATCCCTGCTCGGGTGGGCCTGTGAGAAACAGCGCGAGGCTTACGAACGAAACGATCGCGAGTGGCCAGAACAACATGTGCGCGCGCAATCCATCCCCCTCTAGCTGTATCGTTCATCTTCAATCCACAAACGTTACTAGATCGTTAACGATCCTACAAACAGTTAACGGACTGTAAATCGGGCGTCAGTAAGGCCTAAGCAGTGTAAACAGCCGGGCTTCGCGCAATCAGGTCGCACCGTTGCGCTTGATTCGAGCCTGCCGTCCGCCCGTACGCCGGGCAGGTCCGGCGTTGCGATCTGGCAACTCCAGCATCACGGCGCGTCGCTCTTCCGGGCTCATGCGTGACCAACGCGAGATCTCGTCCCCCGTGCGTTTGCAGCCGATACAAAGACGCGTATCCGGATGGATCATGCAGATCTTGTCACAGGGACTTTCGATCTCGTCGCGGCTCCAGATCTCGTCCGTCATGCGTCCGCCTCCCTGATGGCCGCAATCCGGTCCAGTACCCCTTGCAGGATGAACTGTGCGGCCAGCGCGTCGATCACCTCGGCCCGGCGACGGCGCGACGTATCTGCCTCCAGCAAGGCGCGTTCCGCTGCAACTGTCGAAAGTCGCTCATCCCAAAGCAGCACCGGCAGGTCAAGGCGCTCTGCCACGTTGCGCGCGTAGGCCCGGGCCGACTGTGCGCGTGGGCCCTCAGAGCCGTCCATGTTGCGCGGCAGCCCCACGACAACACCTGCCATCGTGCGTCCAGCGACAATGTCTGCAAGCTTTGCTGCATCTTTCGAGAACTTGCCGCGCGGCAGGGTTTCGAACGCTGTTGCAGTCATCTGCAAACCGTCCGAGATCGCAACGCCAATGGTCTTGGTCCCAAGGTCCAGCCCGATCAGCGGGCCGATACCGGACAGCACCGCTGGGTCTTCCGTGACGGCTCGGGCCACACTCACTCGACAGGGATCCCCATCAGCAGCGCCTGCTCCTTCACGAAGCCCTGAGACGGATCGTTGTCCAGCGCCACATAGGCCAGCTTGTAGATCCGAGTGGCATCGTCCATCCGGTCAAGCTGGACATAGGCATTCAGAAGCCGCAGCCATTCCTCGGCCGTACCGCCGTCAGTGGTCAGGCGATTGTCCAGCCGCGCGACCATATTCTGGATCATGGCTTGCTGGTCGTCCGGGGACATCTGGGCGGCCGCGGCAATGTCCTCCTGTGTTGGTCCGGGCAGCGGGGTGGTAGCTGGCACGGCGCTTGCGTCCACCAGACCCAGCTCCGCTGCACGAGCCATCAGCATGCGTGATGCAGGTCCTGTGGGATACGCCGCAACGGCTTGTTCGAGCGCACCACGCGCGTCATCCATCTGATCGAGCACCGTGTAGGAGGCCATCAATTGCGCCCACTCGTCGGGGCTGCCACCCTGTTCTGCCAACCGGGCCGCAAGCCGCGCGACCATGCCCTGGATCATGTCCTGACGGTCCTCGGGTGGAAGCTCGCCTGCCGCTGCCATATCTTCCTGAGTTGGCCCTGCGATCGCAGGTGCGCCTGCCATCTGTCCGCCTGTCATCTGATCGCGCGCCTGAATGGTCTCGGACAGCAGCAGGTTCAGATATTCCATGTACGGCGCGCTTGGAGAGCTGTCGCGGCGCAAGCCTTCCCAGACTGTTATTGCATCATCCAGTCGTCCGCCCTGACGCAGGGCCAGTCCCGCATAGTAGCGGGCGATGTCCAGCGACGGATTGATCTGCAGCGCCCGCCCGATGGCGCTTTCTGCTTCGGGCGATACATAGCCACCCGTCGCCAGTACCATCGCCTCGGCCTGATTGGCATGGATCTCGGCACTCGCCTGTTCACCCAGAATGTCGATGGCCTGCTGATACGTCTTCACTGCGTCGGACCAGCGTCCCAGTCGCATCAAGCCGTTGGCAAGCAGCTGGTGCCCCTGTGCATCGTCGGGCCGGGCCGCGACGGTCTCTTCCAGCTGCGCGACCAATGCCTGATATTCGCTATCCTCAAAGCCTTCCGGGGCAGGCGGAATGTCGCCTGCGACCGCGGCTTCGGCTTGGGCTTGGCTCGGTCGATCCTGAGAGGGCGCGGGATGGCCCTCCGGCATCGTGTTGCGCGCCGTTACACGCTCGGCCAAGGGCTGGTCCTGAATGCCCGGAGCGCCCAGTCCGAAATACATCGCGACAGCCAGCGCAGGCGTGCCGATCAGCGCCAGTCCTGCCGCCATGCCCGAGATGCCCTGCGGTCCCGTGCTGCCAGCGCCCCGTGTCTCGACACGTTTGGCCGCAGCCAGCAGACGGCGCGAAACCTCGACCCGCGCGCCTGCGGCGTCTTCCGGCCTGATGATACCGCGCTCGAGATCTCGCTCGATCTCGCTGAGTTGATCCTTGAAGACCTGCGTATCCGACTCCACATCGCTCACTGCGCCGCCCCCGCCGGTGAGCAAGGGACGCACCATAAGAACCGTCACCACAAGAGCGATCCCGCCTGCAATCAGATAGAATGTGAGCATCTGGCCTCCTGTCGGCTTAACTAAGACGCGATCGCAGCCGGTGCAACTGCATGCATGTCGCGTCCGGCCAGTTTGAGGCCGCTTTCGGTTTTGACCCCGTCCGCGCCTGATATAGGTTCCGCTGCGAAACCTTGGAGAGATCTATGCAACGCTACTCGGCCTTTGCCATCGCGAGGAACGCCCTGAAGTACCACACGGGATGGGAACGCGCATGGGCCTCGCCATCCCCGCGCGGTCACTATGAGGTGATCGTGGTCGGCGCAGGCGGGCACGGTCTTGCGACGGCGTATTATCTGGCGAAGAACCACGGCATTCGCAATGTTGCAGTTCTGGAGAAAGGCTGGCTGGGCGGCGGTAATACTGGCCGGAACACGACGATCATCCGCTCGAATTACCTTCAGCCCGCCTCCAGCACCATCTTCGAGCTGTCTCGGGGTCTGTACGAGGACCTGTCCCAACAGCTTAACTTCAACATCATGTTCTCGCCTCGAGGCGTGCTGATGCTGGCCCAGACCGAGCATGAACTGCGGGCATGGAAGCGTACGGCCCACGCAAACCGCATGGCGAACATCGAAAGCCGGATGGTCGACCCGCGCGAGGTCAAGGAGATCTGCCCGATCATAGAAACCTCGGGTCCGCGCTATCCCGTTCTGGGCGGACTTTGGCAGCCCAGGGGTGGCACGGCGCGCCATGATGCGGTTGCGTGGGGCTATGCGCGTGCGGCATCTGATCTGAGTGAGGACGTGATACAGCAATGCGAAGTCACCGGAATCGACCGCGCGGGTGACAAGGTCACTGGTGTCCGGACCTCGCAAGGTTCTGTCACCTGCGACAAGCTTTGCATTGTCGTGGCCGGCCACTCGGGCGTGATGGCGGACATGGCGGGCTTTCGGTTGCCGGTCGAATCAGTGGCGCTGCAGGCGCTTGTGTCCGAGCCCATCAAACCGGTCATGGATATTGTGGTCATGGCCAACACTGTCCACGGCTACATGAGCCAATCCGACAAGGGCGAGATGGTCATCGGCGGCGGCGCGGACGGATACAACAACTACACCCAGCGCGGCAGTTTTCAACATATCGAGGAGACCGTGGCCGCGCTCTGCGAGACCTTCCCGATGATCTCGCGGCTGAAAATGCTGCGGCAATGGGGCGGGATCGTGGACATGACGGGCGACCGCTCGCCGATCATCTCGAAAACACCGGTCGAGGGCGTGTTCATCAATTGCGGCTGGGGCACCGGCGGGTTCAAGGCCATTCCGGGGTCGGGCTGGGCCACGGCAGGACTGGTCGCGAACGGAGGCGACCCGGTGGCCGATCCGTTCTCTCTGGACCGGTTTGCCGAGGGCCGGATGATTGATGAGTCGGTGGCAGCGGCTGTGGCGCACTGAAGGACGCTAGTAGGAATCCCAGCCTTTCGCGCCTTTTCTCAACTGCTCGCCCCTATCGTAGATTGTCGTCTGCACAGCGTTGGAATGCTCGGGCGGAGGCGCGTTCTTGCGTTCCCGACGCAGCTTCCATTGCCACCAAATGAAGAAGCCTGCGCCCGCAGCGGTTACCAGTCCAGTGATCAACCAGCCCAAATCCATGCGAACAGAATGGTGACGTCTGGAGTGCAATGCAATGCTCCAACCGACCCGCCTGAATTACGCGGCCAGCGCGAGGATGTCCTGGTTCCGTCTGCATTCCCGCGTTCGCCAGCGTGCCGATCCGTCGATGGGTCTTATTATTAGTCTGAAGCTAACAATAATCTTTATTCTTAGTGTCAGACTAACAATCGCAGCGCCATAGCTCTCGGATCCGGGGACCTCATCTTCTGATCTGCCCACCAATCTGTCGGACCCTCTGTCGCATCCAGACTTCCATAGGACGGGACCGGGCCGGATGGTAATGCGTGCCCATGTCATCTACCGTCCCACGCCGATGATCCGCGCCCGAGGGAGACCCTGAATGCTGATGCTGCGCTGCCCCAATTGTGGAGCCATGTGCGAGGAGACCGAGCTTGCGCCTGGCGGCGAAGCGCATCTGAAGCGGTACGGTCCCGGTGCGTCCGATGCGGATTTCACGTCCTACCTTTTTGACCGTAAAAACCCCAAAGGTGTGCATTTCGAGCGCTGGAGGCATGCCTATGGCTGCGGGAAGTGGTTCCATGCGGCCCGCTGCACGGTGACGCTTGAAGTGTTCGGCACATACTCGGCGCAGGTGTCCGTGCCGCCAGATGACATCCTCGCCGCTGTCAAAGCCAAGCGACCCGATTGGGAGGGTTTTTCATGACGCGCCTGACGGAAGGTGGGCTGTTGATCGACCGTGATGTGCCCGTGCAGTTCTGGTTCAATGGCGAGAGCCTCAGCGGGTTCGAGGGCGATACGCTTGCCTCTGCCCTGCTGGCGAACGGGCATCGTCTTGTAGGGCGTTCGTTCAAATACCACCGTCCGCGCGGGATCGTGGCATCCGGTGCCGAGGAACCCAACGCGCTGATGGGCGTGGGCGAAGGTGCCCGGTTCGAGCCGAACCAGCGCGCGACAACAACCGAGCTTTATCAAGGGCTTGTAGCAAACAGTCAGAACCACTGGCCCAGCCTCAACCGTGATATCGGCGCGTTGAACGCCTGGGTTGCCGACAAGATCCCGGTCTTTTCCGCAGGGTTCTACTACAAGACTTTTCTGTTCCCGCGTGTGGCTTGGAAGCACGTCTACGAGCCGATTATTCGTATGGCAGCCGGGCTTGGCAAAGCCCCTGTGGATCTGGACCCCGACGATTACGAACACTTCCATGTGCACGTGGATAAGCTGGTTGTGGGCGGCGGAATTGCGGGCCTCAAGGCAGCGCAGGCAGCCGGCGCAAGCGGTGAGACCGTGCTGCTGATCGAGCAGACAGCCCACTGGGGTGGCCGCGCTCTGGTTGACGGCGATGCGGCTGAGGTCGAGGCCTTGCTTGCTGAGCTGGAAACCATGCCAAACGTACAAATGCGTGCGCGTGCCATGGGAGCAGGGGTCTATGATCATGGCTATGCGCTTGTATACGAACGTGTTTCGGATCATCGGCCCGGCCAGCCTGGTGCACCGCGCCATCGGCTCTGGCGGGTGCGGGCGCACAAGATCATAACAGCGGCGGGGGCCATAGAGCGTCCTCTGACATTTGCCAATAACGACCTGCCGGGCGTCATGTTGGCAAGCGCCGTGCGCGACTATGTCCGTCTTTTTGGTGTCCTGCCGGGCAAGCGCGTCGTCGTCTATGCGAACAATGACGATGCATATCGGACCGCAATCACGCTGCACGAGGCAGGCGCAAAGGTCGAGGCCGTGCTGGACACACGCAAAGAAGCCGGTGGTACGCTGCCAAGCCAGGTCCGCGCGCTGGGTATCCGCGTCATGGAAGCCACCGGAATTGCAAAGGCAAAGGGCAAGAAGGCCGTCAACGAGATCGAGATCGGACAGATCGATGGCGACCGGATGACGGGACGGGACGAATACCTGAACTGCGATCTTGTCGCGATGTCAGGCGGGTGGTCTCCGGTCGTGCACCTTTGGTCGCATTGTGGCGGCAAGCTGATCTGGAACGATCAGGGCTTCTTCGCGCCCGATCCCGCGCGGCCTCCGCTGGGTGCGGACGGGCAAGGCTTTGTCACCTGTGCAGGCACTGCCAACGGTGAGGGGCTCGAGGCCAATGTCGAGCCACACTGGTTCACACCGTCGCGTGGCAAGTACGCCCACGGCACCAAGCATTTCGTGGATTTTCAGAACGATGTGACGGCAGCGGATGTGCGCATTGCGGCGCGCGAGGGATACGAAAGCGTCGAACATACCAAACGCTACACCACTCTGGGCATGGCAACTGATCAGGGCAAGACAAGTAACATCAATGGCTTGGCGTTGTTGGCGGAGCAGCTGGACAAACCTATTCCCGATGTCGGGACCACCACGTTCCGTCCGCCCTACACGCCGATTTCCATGGGAGCGATAACAGGCACCGCGAAGGGCGCGCTGTTCAAGGCAGTGCGTCGGACACCCATGCACGCCCATCATGACGCGAACGGTGCGGATTGGGAGCCTGTGGGCGACTGGTACCGCGCTTACTGCTACCGCCGCGGAGGCGAGGACCGCCACGCCGCGGTGGCCCGTGAAGTGCTGAATGCGCGGCAAAATGTTGGCATGCTGGACGCCTCCACACTGGGCAAGATCATGGTGAAAGGGCCTGATGCGGGCAAGTTCCTTGACCTCATCTACACCAATATGATGTCCACACTGAAACCCGGTCGCTGTCGCTATGGGCTTATGTGCAACGAGAACGGGTTCCTGTTTGACGATGGGGTGGTGGTGCGAACGGGCGAGGACGAATTCCTCTGCCATACGACCTCGGGCGGCTCCGACGGGGTGCATGGACATCTGGAAGAATGGCTGCAAACCGAGTGGTGGGACCTCAAGGTCTACACTGCGAACGTGACCGACCAATGGGCGCAGATCGCCGTGGCCGGGCCGAATGCACGCAAGGTGCTGGAAGACGCTGGCTGCGACGTGGATCTGTCGGCAGAGGCGCTGAAGTTCATGTCTTATGTCGAGGGCACGCTGGCGGGATGCCCTGTCCGCATCTTCCGCATCTCGTTCTCGGGCGAACTTTCCTATGAGATCGCGACCCCGGCCAGCCATGGTCTGAAGCTGTGGGAGGCTCTGGCCACCGCAGGTGCGCCGCACGGGATCATGCCTTACGGCACCGAGGCGCTGCATATAATGCGGGCCGAGAAGGGCTTTATCATGATCGGTGATGAAACCGATGGGACTGTCATTCCGCAGGATCTCGAGCTTGGCTGGGCCGTGTCCAAGAAGAAGGCCGATTTCATTGGAAAGCGAGCGCAGGAGCGCGCCGATCTGACCCGCCGCGGGCGCAAGCAGCTGGTCGGGCTCAGGACCGAGAACCCTGCGGATATATTGCCGGATGGTGCCCATGCAGTAAAACGCGTGCGCGAGCATGTGGCGATGACCACGATCGGGCATGTGACCTCGACGTATTTTTCGCCAACGCTTGGGCATTCGATTGCCATGGGTCTGATCGACGACGGGCTTGCGCGCAGAGGCGAATGGCTGGACTTCCCGCTGGATGGCGGCGAGATCATGCGTGCCGAGATTGTAAGCCCGGTTTTCTATGACCCGAAAGGGGAGAAGCAAAATGTCTGAGGCTTTGGACTTGCTGATCGGGATCGAACCGCTTGGCGCGCGCACACAGCTTACTCTGCGTGGAGATCTGGGCGCGGGGGCTATGGGAGCCGCGGTAGACAAGGCTGTAGGCCTGGGCATGCCGCCGGTGTTGGGCGTGGTGCATGACGGCGCTGCACGGGCTGTCTGGATGTCACCTGACGAGCTTTTGCTGGTCAACGGGGCGGGCGGCGTAACCGACCCTCTGGTCCGCGTTGGTGAGCAATTGGTGGAAGCGCATCATATGGCTTTGGACGTATCGGACGCCCGTTCTCTGCTGCGCCTGACCGGGCCTCTGGTGGGTGAAGTGCTGGCCAAGGGCGTGCCCTGCGATTGCTCGGACCGTGGATTTCCGGCGGGGACCGCGCGGCGCACGCATTTGGCAGGGCTTGCGGTGGGCATCTGGCGGCTGGATGCCGAGACTTGGGAGCTGGTGTGCTTCCGTTCCTACGCGCACCACCTTGTCGCGTGGCTTAGGCAAGCCGCCGTGCCGGGTTCCGAGGTCGGATATTTCTGACTGGGCGGTGACCAACCCTATCTGACCTTACGTCCGCTATGCGTGTGTTCGAAACCGGATTTGCAGGCCTGTGGGATGTGCGCCGCAGTGCCGAGGTCTAACTAGTCAGCAGCGGTCGCCAAACCCCTCCCCCCCACTGGCGATCGATCAGGGCGAGCCTCCCCCATGGGCTCGCCCACTTTTCGCCGGAGCGGCGTGCTTGCAATGATGCTGTGGGAATTTCGTTGCGTGGCTCGCTTCGCAAGGTCGCCTTCCGTTTTCGTTACCGCTTGCCGAGAAAATCTCTTAGGAGAGGGCATGTCAGAACTCCAAACCGTCAAACTTCGTCCGGGCAAGGGGCGCCGGTTCGCCGAGGGCGCTCCGTGGATCTTTGCCGACGAGGTCGCCATGGACCGCCGCGCACGCAAGATCGCGCCCGGCAGCATCGTGCAGATGATTGAAGGTGAGCGGCCGCTCGGCCTTGCCGCGTTCAACCCGGACAGCCAGATTGCAGCGCGCATTCTGGACAAGGATCCTGAGGCCGTCATTGACCGCGATTGGTTGGCGCGTCGGCTGGCCGCGGCGTTGGCGCTGCGCGAGCGCATGTTCGATGCACCGTTCTACCGGCTTGTCCATGCCGAGGGCGATGGCTTGCCCGGTGTCGTCATTGACCGTTTCGGCGATGCGGCAGTCGTGCAGCCCAATGCGGCGTGGGCGGATGCGCTTGTAGAAGATTTGATCGCCGCTTTGGCCGATGTCACGGGCTGCAAGACAGTGGTTCTCAACGGCGGTGGACGTGCCCGAAAACTTGAGGGTCTAGAGCCGCGCTTCGAGATCCCGCTTGGTGCGCTCGCAGGCCCGATCGAGGTGACCATGAACGGGGCGCGCTACCTCGCTGATCTGGAAGGCGGGCAGAAAACTGGCCTCTTTTTTGACCAGCGTCCCAATCATGCGTTCGTTGCCGGGCTTGCCAAGGATGCCCGCGTGCTCGACGTCTTTGCGCATGTTGGCGGGTTTGGTCTTGCAGCGCTTGCGGCAGGGGCCGCCGAGGTGCGCGCTATCGACAGCTCGGTTCCTGCATTGGCGTTGGCCGATGAAGCGGCCAAGCGAATGGGTGTGGCCGATCGCTTTACCACCGAAAAAGCCGATGCGTTCGATGCGCTGGCTGCGCTGGGCAGTCAGAACGTGGATCGTTTCGACATCATTGTTTGCGACCCGCCCGCATTTGCGCCGGGCAAGAAGGCGCTGGAGGCAGGACTTCGTGCCTATGACAAGGTTGCCCGCCTTGCGGCACCGCTGGTTGCGCCCGGTGGGAGCCTGACGCTTTGTTCCTGCAGTCATGCCGCCGGTGTCGAGGCGTTCCACAAGGCTTGTGTCATGGGCATTCGCAAGGCTGGCCGCAGCGGTGCGCTGATCCACTCTGGACGCGCTGGGCCCGATCACCCGGTTCACATTGGTCTGCCCGAGACCGGGTACCTGAAGGCGTTGACCTTTCGGCTGGACTGACATGGCTCGCGCCCCGTCTGGACCGAGGCTGCCGGCTGCCACTGTGGGTTCTTCCGCTCGAACCACTGGGGCGGTTGAACCGAACCCGACGGTGGATGCCAATTCGTCTCAAGGCCGGGAGCTTGTGTTTCTGGACGCCTGTGTCCTGTTTCCATCATTCACGCGTTCGCTCTTGCTGTCGATGGCTGTCGAGGGGATCTACAAGCCACTTTGGTCGGCCCGCGTACTGGAGGAGTGGCGCCGTGCCATCGGGCGCAAGCATGGTGACGCCGCTGCATCTCAAGCCGAGATCGCCGCAAAACGGATGGAACGGGCATTCCCCAATGCCGAGGTACCTGCCTGCCCGGATCTTGAGGCCCAAATCCGGCTGCCTGACCCCGCCGATGCGCATGTGCTTGCTGCGGCGGTCGAGGCCGGTGCAGATGTTCTGCTGACCTTCAACTTGCGAGACTTCCCAGCGCGGACGCTTGCGGCGCATGGTGTGGAGGCACGACACCCAGATGCGTTTCTTTGGGCAGCGTTCGATGCCGAAGATGCCCGGATGCGCGCTCTGGTATGCGGGGTTCTGACCGAGTTTGATATACCGCCCGACAGGGCAAGGGCGGCGTTCAAGCGGGCCCGCCTGTCGCGCTTTGGCAAGGCGTGGGTCGCTCAGCGATAATCAGGATACAACTTTAAATTGAAAAATTTATTCGAAATTCGCGCGGGTTTTGTGCGCTCTGCTACATCCTGTCTGTGAGAATCCGCACAGACTTGATCCCATAGTTGCTTGCTGGACGACGGGCTACGGTCTTACGCCCCCCCAATCCCTGCCGTGGTTCGTCTGCCGGCCACCGGAGCAATCCGGTGGCCGGCGCCTGCGACCTTGAACCAGCAAGCAAAACGGGACTGCTCAGGATTTGTTGCCAGTAAGGCAGGCGAGCATGTCCGTCGCCAACGATGTCAGGATCGTCCGGTGCAGGTTGGCGTCCTGCGGCAGTTCCGTACCCATTGGATCCAGCCGCCCTACGTGAATGTCTGTTCCGTCGGTGATACTGTCGATCAGGCTGGTGTCGAATTGTGGCTCGGCAAAGATGCAGACCGTGTGTTCACCGGAGATCTCCGTCAGGCCTTCGCGGATCTCCGAAAGCGCAGCGGCGCCGGGCCGCTCAGCGTCCGAGGATAGCAACGCGGCAGCCGCTTCCACATCAAAGCTGTGCTCGAAATACTGATAGGCGTCGTGGAACACGAGGAATGGCTTTTCGTGCGCAGGCGCCAGCGCGGCTTTCAATTCGGCTTCCAATGCCTTGATCCGAGCAATCTCGGCTGTGGCATTCGTCCAATATTTTCCGGCGTTCGATGGGTCCTTGGCTGAAAGTTTCGCGGCGATTGCTTCTGCCCAGACTGTGAGGTTCTCCGGGCTCAACCATGCATGCGGGTCGACGCCCTCATGATCATGTCCCTCGTGACCATGCTCGCCCTTGTGGTTTTCATCATGCGCATGCTCGTCCTTGTGATCGTGCTCGTCCTTGTGGTCGTGCGCATGCTCGTCCTTGTGGCTGTCGTCGTGCGCGTGCTCGTCCTTGTGGTCCGCTTTCTCCGCATGGTCATGATCTTCGTGGTCGTCATGTTTCAGGTCCGGCCCCTCACGGTACTCCAAACGTTTGGCGCCCGGAGCATGCAAGAGCGCCACGTGCTCAGCATTTTCGGCAAGCGACTCCATGCCCCGTTCCAAGGCGGGCGCAAGCTCCGGTCCTATCCAGAAGACCAGGTTCGCGTTCGAGAGTGCGCGGGCTTCGCTGGGCCGCATGGCGTAACCGTGTGGCGAGGCGCCTGTCGGCATGATCTGCGTAGGTTCGCCGACGCCCGCCATGATCTGACTGACCAGTGCTTGCACGGGTGGGATATCGGTGACGACCTTGGGTGGCTCTGCCATGGCGATTGCGGGCAGGGCTGCGGCAGTGAGCATGAGTGTCGCAAGGCGCATGGTGATCTCCGTTCGTTAGAATCGCTATGTATTAAGCGTTACTATATAACATACCGCGTAGACAGAATTTTGTTATGTGATAACAACCTGTCAAAGGAGTCGTCGCCGCCATGTCCACCAAGGCTTTTCAGCATCACGACCATCGGGCTTGTGTCGCCACGACTGTCGCGGCGGCCGAGGAAGTGTGCGCCCGGCGCAAGCTCCGGCTGACCCCCGTAAGACGGCGTGTGCTAGAGATTCTGGCCGAGGCGCACCGCGCTCTGGGCGCGTATGACATTCTGGAACGTTTGCGTACCGAAGGGCAGGCCGCACATCCCCCCGTTGCATATCGTGCACTGGACTTCCTGGTCGAGCACGGGTTTGCACACAAGATCGAACGGCTGAATGCATTCATCGCCTGTGGGCATCCAGGCGAGGGACCAGGTGTCGCGCACCGCCCTGCATTCCTGATTTGTCGAGCATGTCAATCGGTGGCAGAGGCCCATGTGCCGCCATCTGATGGCGCTTTGGGTGCGCAGGCATCTGATCTGGGCTTCCACATTGAGCGCACGGTGATTGAGGCCGAGGGCCTCTGCCCCGCGTGCGTTGGAACTGCCGGTTCAGGTTCTCCCTGATGCTGCTGGGATGTGAGGGACTGGCAGTGCGTCTTGGTGGGCGCGACGTGCTGCACGGGGTAGATTTCGCGTTGCAGCCCGGCGAGATTGTCACGGTTATTGGCCCGAATGGTTCTGGGAAATCGACGCTGCTGCGGGCTCTGATCGGGGCGCGGCCGCTCTCGGGCGGGAGACTGACCCGAAAGGACGGGCTGAAGATCGGCTATGTGCCGCAACGGCTGGATCTTGATCGTACCATGCCAGTGACCGTTGGGCGGTTTCTTTGCCTGCCGCGTCGCTATCCCGGTGAGGCGGTGGCGAATGCATTGGCCCGCGTTGGCGCAGACGGGCTGGAGAAGCGGCAGATGACCCAGCTCTCGGGTGGACAGTTCCAGCGAGTTCTGCTGGCGCGAGCTATCCTCGCAGAGCCGGATCTACTGGTGTTGGACGAGCCGACCCAGGGTCTGGATCAACCCGCCATCGCGGCCTTTTACGCCATGATCGAGGATCTGCGCCGGGCGCTCGGCTGTGCCGTCCTTATGGTCAGTCACGAGCTGCATGTTGTCATGCGTGCGTCCGACCGGGTGATTTGTCTGAACGGGCATGTGTGCTGTCAGGGCACACCGATTGTTGTCTCTGAGGACCCGCAATACAGGGCGCTCTTTGGCTCGGATCGAGGTGCGCTCGCCTTCTACGAACATCAACACGATCATTCGCACGACCACCCGCATGACCATGCGCATCCTAAGGCAGGGGCGACACACTAGTGCTGGATGACTTCCTTGTCCGCGCGGCGCTGGCAGGTGTCGCGGTTGCACTGGCGGCTGGCCCTCTCGGCTGCTTCGTCGTCTGGCGTCGCATGGCCTATTTCGGCGATGCAACGGCGCATGCGGCAGTGCTGGGCATCGCGCTGGCACTGGCCCTCTCGATCTCGGTCTTTGTCGGGGTCATGGCCGCGGCGCTTGCAATGGCGTTGGCCGTGACGGCGCTTGCCGCGCGAGGGCATGCAATGGATACCTCGCTCGGTGTGCTGTCACACTCGGCGCTCGCGGTTGGGCTGGTGACTGCGTCGTTCCTGACGAATGTACGACTGGATCTGATGGCGTTCCTGTTCGGGGATATCCTTGCGGTCAGCAAGATGGATCTTCTGGTGATTTGGTGCGGTGCCCTTATGGTGGCCGGGTTGATCGCCTGGCGCTGGTCGGCCTTGTTGACCGTGACGCTGAACCCGGATCTGGCGGTGGCAAGCGGGTTCGATCCGCGCCGCGAGCAACTTGTCCTGACAATGGCGCTTGCGATCATGGTGGCCGTTGCCATCAAGGTTGTGGGGGCGCTCCTGATCACGGCACTGCTGATCATTCCGGCGGCTGCGGCGCGGCCGCTGACGCGCACGCCCGAAGCCATGGCGTTGATGGCGGTCGGGATTGGCGTTCTGGCAACGCTGGGCGGGCTGGCCACATCGTTGCTGTGGGACACGCCTGCCGGACCAAGCATCGTGGTTGGCGCGGCGGTTATCTTTGTGCTGGCCACCACTGCGGGAAGTCACAGACGCATATGAGTATCCGCCCGTGGGGCTTCACAAGCCATGCGGAATCGCCAACACTCGCATCATGAGCTGGAAAGACGAGACCGACGAGATTCATCGCCGCCGCGAAGCTGCGCTTGCACAAGGCGGCGCAGACTCTGTTGCGCGTCACCACGCCAAGGGCAAGCTGACGGTCCGCGAACGCGCTGATGCTTTGCTGGACCCCGGCTCGTTTGATGAGGTCGGGCGCGGGGCCGGTGCCATGGGCGAGGACGGATTCGAGCCTGCCAACTACGTGCTGGGCTTCGGCAAGATAGACGGACGCCGCGTTGTGGTGGGCGGCGAGGACTTCACCATGAAAGGTGGCTCGCCCTCGGCCGCAGGATTCCGCAAGTCGGTCTATGCCGAGGATCTGGCGCTGCAGTATCGCGTGCCTCTGATCCGACTGCACGAAGGGGCAGGCGGGTCGGTGGGCGGCGCCGGCAAAGCCTCGCTCCCTGCGCCGGTGTTTGATCGCCAGCGTTTCGTCTCGGTCGCACGGTGCATGGGCACGGTGCCGGTTGCATCGGCAGCCTTGGGCGCAGTTGCGGGCATGCCTGCGGGGCGGCTGGTGGCCTCGCATTTCTCGGTAATGTCCAAAGCTACCGCGCAGATCCTGACCGCAGGTCCCGCTGTTGTGGCCCGCGCCATGGGCGAACAGACAACGAAGGAGGAACTCGGCGGCGCGCAGGTCCACACCAAGAACGGAACCGTCGACAATGGTGCCGAGGACGAGGTTGCCTGTTTTGCCGAGATCCGGCGCTTCCTGTCTTACCTGCCCGCGCATATTGACGAGCTGGCACCTTTGGCCGCCTGCGACGACCCAACCGACCGGCAGGAGGACGCCCTGCTTGAGATTGTGCCGCGAGATCGTCGCCGGGCCTTTGACATGCGCCGCCTGCTGTCGCTGGTGCTGGATGCAGGCTCGTTCTTCGAGATCGGGCGTGGGTATGGGCGTTCGCAGATCACAGGCCTTGCTCGGCTGAATGGCCAGCCAGTTGGTGTCTGGGCCAATGACGGGAAGTATCTGGCTGGGTCCATGACCGCAGATGGTGCTCAGAAGGCGCGGCGCTTCATGGAGATGGCGCAAACCTTCCATCTGCCGATTATCAGCTTTGTCGATGAGCCTGGGTTCATGATCGGGTCGCAGGCCGAACGCGAGGCCACAATCCGGCACGGTGCCAATGCCGTTCTGACGGCGGCGATGACGACGGTGCCCTGGTGCTCGATCATGGTGCGCCGGTCTTTCGGGGTCGCGCAGGCCGCGCATTATGGCCCGGATGGTTACGTGCTGGCCTGGCCATCGGCGGAACAGGGACCGCTCCCCGTCGAAGGCGGCGTGGCCGTCGCCTATCACCGCGAAATTGCCGCGGCCGAAGATCCCGACGCAAGGCGCCGCGAACTGGAGGAGATGTTGGCTGCGAAGCAATCGCCTTTCCCCCGCGCCGAGGCGTTCAACGTGCACGAACTGATCGACCCACGCGAAACCCGGCCCATGCTGGCGCGTTGGATTGATCGGGTACAACCCTTGCTGCCGGGTCTGCTCGGCCCATCTGCATTCACAGCCAGACCCTGAGAGGCGCCATGACCAAGATCCTATGCGAAACCGCCGGTTCTATCTGGAAACTGCATGTGGCCAAGGGTGACCAGGTCGAGGCGGGCCAGGAGCTGATGATCATGAAAGTCATGAAGATGGAGGTGCCTTACGAGGCGCCCACCGCGG